>CAYFVQ010000154.1:0-1962 GCA_964346585.1 uncultured Eubacteriales bacterium
GCTGGCTTTTCCTCCCTCCACTTTGCCCTTCACTTCGACTGGTCCTGTGAGGGATGTGACCGGAGCATCAAAGATTGCTTTGTCCTTGACTTCAACGCAATTCACGTCCATGTGGAGGCCTAGAGTCCACCCTGTATCGTCGTAAGCGCGTGGGGCATCCGGAGGGTATTTTTGCTTTTCCAGGAGATTGACCGCAAGATTCCTGTACGGTTGGTCCATCCTGACAACATAAGACCCTGCTGGAAATTCTCCGTCCTTGACCTTTATCGAACCTTTTGCCCGATGCACTTCAATTTTCTGTTTGAGAAGGAGATTGATGAGAAAAGCGGTGTCCACCGGGTCTTTTTGGCCTGAAGGAATGATATAGGCGTAAGGTGGCTCATTTTTTCCTTTTTCATACGAGCTTAATCCTCTTCTCCAGAAATTTTTCAGGAAACGCTCTTTGTTTGTGGCCACAAAATAAAAGGCTTCAAGGTCAGCGGTCTGCTGATAGTTGACATTGTTCCTCAATGACCAGGTAACTTTCTTATACGGAGGCAAGGGCCTGTACCATTCCCTCGAGGTCACACTTCGCCTTCCTCCGCTGAGATCTCTCTCCATGGTATTCCCAATGGCATTCCCGAACGTCTCGTAAAAACGGATGATTCCATGGTGATTTCCAGCGATTGCACCCCAGTAATTCGGCGCCCAACCCGTCCAGAATGCATGGGTCCACACACCGGGCATTCCGTATGAAGTCAGTCGGGTGACCTCCCACCAAGCGATCAAATTCCACTCAGAAGTCACGCTGGGATGGTAATGACGGTTATAAGGCCCGGTTCCGGAAGAGACATACAAAAAAGCAATAGATTCATGGTTGTCTTGAAGCACGAGCGGATGCCACTCGAAGTAAGCGTTTGCGCCGTTCTCCATTTCCGGCTGGGAGATACTGATCATATCCCGGTTATTATCGTGAAAAGTGTATTTTCCCCAGTATGGAACTCTGGTTATTTTTCTGTAATCAGTGATATCTTTGTTGTATTTATAAAACCAGTCCGTGTGCTTGTCGTGCCCATCTGGCTCCATGGAAGGCGTGATCAGGACTATCATGTTGTCTCGGATGGCTTTGATGAGCGGATTCTCATCCACGGCTAGGCGGTATGCCAGCTCCATCGAGACCTCTGCAGCTCCGCTTTCTCCTGAATGAAGGTTTCCAGTCAACCAATATATAGGCTTGGCTTGAGCGATTATAGCATCCGCTTCCTTCTCGGTCTTGACGATTCGCGGATCAGCCAGTTGAGTTAAGAAATCCTTGTATTTTTGCAGGTTGTTCATCGTTTCCCTGTTCGAAACAGCCACTATTATCATTTCTCTGCCTTCAGAGGTCTTTCCTATCGGGAAAACTCGGACATTCGGAGATGCTTGATCCAGGGAATTCATGTACCTGAGGATGTCTTCATAATAAGTTAATTTGCCTGGAGCCCCAGCAATATAACCCAGCACATCCTTTGGTGTGGGCACCCCTTCCACTTTGGGGAGATAACTCGTGAGAGGACTGAGAAACTCCGGTTTGGTTGTGGCTTCCCTGATCAAGCGCGTGTACTCTTCGTCATTAGTCTGCGAAGAAGGGCTGTTTTCTGTGAATAAGGTGTTTGAAAGAACGCAGAAAAATAGAACACCTACCAGAAAAAAAGATAGAATCTTATAAAGGGATTTCTGGGAACGCATAGCTCACCTCCTTGTCATTAAGAAAGCGGAAACAAAGTCTTGAATTTGATTCTTAATTTTGATTCTTAATCTTGACATCAGATTGCTAAGAAAAGTAGCCCAAGGCTTAAATCTTACATTTCTCAAAGGTTTGAATCGCTATCCTTTGATTCCTGAATCAGAATGCTTTCCATCTTAATTATCACTTCTTCTCTTAGAGTTCAATAAATTTTTAATCCTGAATTATTCATAAAATTTGCCGACGCCACATACAAC
>CAYFVQ010000155.1:0-5083 GCA_964346585.1 uncultured Eubacteriales bacterium
TTTATTTTGCTCTAACTACGGAATTAATTCAAAAATCTAATTATCTATTTCCTCTCTTCGTCCTTGGCTTTTTTAATCTCCTCTATCCTCTTTTCGTAACGAGCTGCCTGGTCTCCGGCAGTCTCGACCGCTTTTTCTGCAGCTTTCATCGCCTCATCGAATTTTTTCAACTTCAAATAAACAAGACTCAGCGTATCCCATTTATACGGCGCCTCTGCGAGTTCGACTGATTTCTTGGCAGCCTCGAGCGCACTCTCCAGATTTTTTCCTAAAGTACCCCAGAACCGAGCATAGCTGTAAAGGCTGTTGGAGTCATCCATATAATCCTTGATGCGATCTGGCCCGAAAACCTCCATAGCTTTTTCCGGTTTGTCCAGCTTGACGTAAATATCCGCAACAGCACGCACAACGTAAAAATTATCCGGTGCCATTTTAACAGCGAGCTCCATCATATCCAGAACACTTTCTGTGTTTGACTCCTGCCCAACCCAGAAATTGACATAATCCCTGAGATCGTACACTAATCTGGATACTCTTCCTTCCATGAAATCCTTCCCGTAGACTTCATTGGCTTTGTCTTGTTCACCTTTCAGGGAATACAATTCAGCCAGATTTCTCATGTAGGAAGGGCCGGGATTATACCTCATGATTTCTTTGATTTTTTCCGCCAGCTCAATCCCTCTATCAATATTATCCTTATCCCTGATTATCCTCTGAACATAGGTGTTGAGTACACTCGGGTTATCCGGATATTTGGACGTGTACTCCTCGAAGAATTGGGTGGCATCTTCTTTTGAACCCGCTCGCCGATAATATGAACCCAGGTATGAATATGCACTTCTTAACATCTTACTCTCTGGGTATTTCTTGATGAACGCTTTGAAGGGCTCCGGACTACCTGGACGGCTGTAGAGCACTAAGGTTCCGAGGGAAAACTCGGCATATTCGGTATAGGTCACTTGTTCATCATTGTACTCGGTCGTGCCTTTCTTTCCGTTAGGATCAAGAGCTAAAACTTTATTGTACAGTTCTTTCGCTTTTTCCTCATTAAATCTGTCATCATATTTTTGGGCGAGCTTGAAGACAACCTCAACATTCTTGGGCTTCTTGGTGTATTTTTCGGAGAGGAGTTTGAAGGTATCGATTCCATTTACGGTTTTCTCGACCCTTTCCAGGAATTTTTCAGGCGGGGGTCCATACCCGACGTGCCAGTCTATCTCTGACCCGTCACTGCCCAGGATCAACACAGTCGGAGTGGCGCGGATGCTGTATCTCTCATAGACCGCATCACCTTCACCCACACCTCTGGTTGCCTGGTAAAGAATGAAATTGGAATTCAAAAAATCGTGGAATTTCTTGTTTTCGTAGAATTGCTGAACCAGCAATACACAGCCACCTCAGCCAGGAGAGAAGAAGTCGACAAGAACCATTTTGCCTTCGTTTTTGGCTTGTGTGAAGGCATCATCCAGGGTTCCTTTGAACCAATTCTGTCCGGCTGCGGAGGAGACGAAAACAAGAAGAAGAAGTGATAATGCGAGTTGCTTCTTCATGTTGACCTCCTTCATCGACTTCATATCAATCTATCTAATGTTTAGTTTAAATATAGGAGTTATCACGCAAGTTGTCAAACAAAAATAAAAAACAATGGGGACGTTCCCCAAGGGGACACCTCTTCTTAAACATATAATAATAATCATTGTATATATGACGCCGATATTTATTAAATTTGGAGAGCAAGAGGTGGCACCTTGGGGAACGTCCCCATTGTGCCATTACAAGTCGCGGACACCCATGGCTTCGGCCTGCGGGCATTTGAACTTGGCCCGGCAGTGGAGGCAGGCGATTTTCGGGAAAATCACAAAAATCCGGAACAAAAGTAATCCCAAAATGGCAAGAAGAATGGCTAACAGTAATATAGAGAAATTCAAGATGAGGGCCGGGATTATGGCAATGATGGGGATAATGAGAGAGGCCATATAGAGGTTGTTGTTGGACAGGAGTCCCCTGGCCCTCTTGGGAAAGTCATCCGGCTTCCCTTCCCTGGCCAATATTTTCGCCACAGTGTTCAGGCCTGATATACACAGGGAATTTTCCAGCCTGTAATAGACACAGCTCGGACAGACCGTAAGCGGCATAACCACATACATCTCCAGGAAGGAAAAAGCGAAGTAGAGATAACCAAATATTATGCTTATTGAAGAAAAGCGATACCCCACGACGATCCCAACCCCGCCGAGCAGATAATGGAGAATCGTGGTCCCGTTATAGATAAAAAGACTGGATAATGGATATCTCGTGTAAAGCTTAGCCTTCGCCATTTTTTCTTATACTTTGTGGATTTTCTCGTTCAATCCAAAGTATTTAGATTCCGGATTCATCTATAACACATGGAAGAAACCGTGTCAAAAAACAGAAAAATGCATCTTCAAAGATTTCAATTTATGAAAAAAAATAGAAAAAAATATTACAAATACTATTGAAAAAAATTCTTACTCTTTTTAAAATCCTTTTATCTTATTTTCTCTTCAATGCTCTATTATGAGTTTTCATACATCAATTTTTATCATCCTATCCAAAAAAGGAGGTATAGTATGATTCTATCAACTCAAATTTTTCGAAAGAAGCCTTTATTCGTGCTGACTTGTTTGGTGGCTATTGTTCTGTTGTTCATGCCGCTCCAGGCCAAAAAAGCTAAAAAGCCGCAAAGGATCCATTCAACAGACGCGGCGCTCAGGATGAAATGGTTTGACCAGCATGTGGAAATGAAGAACAACACGTCCCATAAAGACATGGTGTGGCAGTACATCGGCCCCCAGAATGTGAGCGGGAGATGCACGGATATCGCTGTGGTCACTCCTAAAAATGAAAATTTCACGATTTATGTGGCGGCGGCATCAGGGGGCGTCTGGAAGACAGTCAACGAAGGCACCACATGGGAGCCTGTTTTTGACCAGGCGGCTTCCACCTCGATCGGAGACGTCACCATTGCCCCATCCAACAGCGATATCGTGTGGATCGGGACCGGAGAGGCAAACATCTTCCGGAGTTCTATGGCTGGATGCGGAGTGTATAAATCCACAGATGCCGGCAAGACGTGGACGCACATGGGACTGACCGACACCAATACCATCCCCCGAATCATCATTCATCCCAGAAATCCGGATATCGTCTATGTGGCAGCATCCGGCCATGAGTGGACCCACAATGCAGAGCGCGGTGTGTACAAAACCACTGACGGCGGCAAGACCTGGGAGAAAATTCTCTATATCAATGAACAAACAGGTGCTATTGACCTCGTCATGGACCCCACGAACAGCGAAATCCTCTACGCCGCAACATGGCAAAGAATCCGGAAAAAATGGAACGATCCCAGGAATGAGCCGACTTATTCTGGGAGTGGAATCCACAAGACCACTGACGGCGGTAAAACCTGGAAACCCATCAACAACGGGCTTCCCGAGGCAAAGCGCAGAGGAAGGATCGGTCTCGACCTTTGCTTGTCCAAGCCCAATGTCATTTACGCTCTTGTTGACAATTATGAAATCGCACGGGAAATAACTGATGAAGACAGAGCCGACACCTATGGCGTTCCTTCGAGCGGCTTTATTAAGGGTTCGACTGTCTACCGTTCGGATGATGGAGGGGCAAACTGGAGACAGATGAGTGGATTGACCCCGGAAATGAAGCAATACATGGAGCGCCATGCCGGCACCTACGGCTGGGTGTTCGGACAAATCCGCGTTGACCCCAACGATGAAAACACCATCTACATCATGGGTGTCCCTTTAAGTGTGTCCAATGACGGAGGGAAAACATTCAGAAGGCTGAGAGGCATGCACGGCGACCACCATGGCATGTGGATCGACCCGAATAACTCAAATTACATCATCAACGTCAACGACGGCGGGATTGTCATCTCCTACGACAAAGGTGAAACCTGGAGGCAGTTCAGGCACAACCTGCCATTGTGTCAGTTCTTCAATATCGCCTACGATATGGATACACCTTTCCGCGTCTACGGTTCGATGCAGGATCACGGCAGCTTCAGAGGTGTAGTCGAACTCAGTCGGGGCCGAGACAACATCCCGACAGTTGATTTTGAGGGAGCACCAGGCGGTGAAGGCAGCAGCCATGCCATCGACCCAACCGACCCGAGAATCGTCTATTCGGCTGGTTTCTATGGAACTCTTACCAGATCATTCCTCGGAAAAGACGGGCAATGGCAGAGGAAATACATTCTTCCCCGTCCGTATCCGAACGAACCCAGACTGCGCGGGCAGTGGGTGGCCCCATTTATCCTCTCTCCACACAATCCCAACATCATCTACCATGGGATGCAGTATCTCTTCCGTTCTCGAGACCGGGGAGACTCCTTTGAGACAATTAGTCCTGACCTGACCTACAACATCAAGTCCGAAATGGGAGATATCCCCTACCAAACGCTTTACTCCATATCTGAATCCCCACTCAAGTTCGGTCTAATCTACGTGGGAACGGACGACGGCAAAGTTCACGTCACTAAAAACAGCGGCAAAACCTGGAAAGAAATCATGAAGGGTTTGCCTTACCACAAATGGGTCTCCCGAATGGTCGCCTCCGCTTTTGATATGGGAACGGTCTACATGACCCAGAATGGGAAACGAGACGATGACTTTGCGGCCTATGTCTGGAAATCAACCGACTTCGGTGAAAACTGGGTGGATATCTCGGGGAATATTCCTCTGGGACCGGTTAATGTCATCCGAGAGCACCCCACGAACAGGAACGTTCTCTACGTCGGTACAGATATTGGAGTCTACGTCACCACAGACGGCGGAAAAACCTGGGAAGTGCTGGGCGGGAATCTGCCATCTACATTTGTGGCTGACCTGATCGTTCATCCCCGCGACAGCATCCTCGTTATCGCCACACACGGACGGGGCATGTGGGCTATCGACGTGGCCAAGTTCAATCCTCCTCCGAGACGATTCAGATTCTGATAAGGGATAGAAATAGAGAAGCCGTTTAAAATCTAACTGAGAAATAGCGGTCCGGTTTTTAAAACAACCAGTCTAATTTTCGAGGGGACTTTCTATCTTCTGAT
>CAYFVQ010000156.1:0-6151 GCA_964346585.1 uncultured Eubacteriales bacterium
CTTGGCAAACCCCATCCGGAGAAAGACCAAATTGGCCCATTGAGAGGCGGCCCGTCTCATGGGGCGGGTAGGTCGCTCATCCCCTTGGGCAATCAAGGGGTTAGATAAATAACCGCCCCCGCCGAAACTCCGGCGGGAACAGAATTCGGCTTACGTCCTGCTCCAGCCTTTTCTTTTCAATGTGGACGTTCCCCAAGGTCCCACCTCACAAAATCAAATCCTTTTTTTCAATCTATAAGGGAGACATATCCATTCGTTTTCAGAGGATTTTGGGATCAAGGGATGGCTGAAGAGCAAACACTTTTATGAACATATTAGACAGAGAGAATTGGTTCACGTGAGATGGCACCTTGGAGAACGTCCCCAAAAATTTAGAGCAATAAGTTCGTCTGTACATCAATTATTTATACGCCCATTAAGTAAACGTAGATGGTTTAATGAGCTAAGGTGGTACCTTGGGGAACGTCCCCAAATTAAAGGAAGGGACTGATGGCCTGTTGGATGAAGATAAGGATGCCCCTGGGATATAAACCCAATTGAAGCACACCATAGAGACAGAGGAAAAGGACGAGGAAGAGGGCGGGGTTTTCCACCACTATATCGACCTCTCGTGAAGGCTCTCGCATGTACATGTAAACAACGATTCTCAAGTAGTAAAAAACAGAGATGAGACTGGCTAGGACTCCGATGATCACTAATGGGACAAGGCCCTGTTTGACGGCAGAAGAGAAAACATAAAACTTCGCCAGAAAGCCTCCTGTGGGAGGGAACCCGGCCAAAGAGAGCAGAAAGATAGTAAATGTGGCTCCGATCCATGGATATTTGAATCCGATGCCTGCATAGTCTTCAAGCTCAAGGTATTCCTTGTCTTTTTTACTCAAAGCGATAATAGCGGCAAATGCACCCATATTCATGAAGAGATAAACCGTCAAGTAAAAAACGAGGCTCGAGTTATCCTGAGCCAGGATGGCCACGAGCAAGTACCCGGCATGGGCGATGCTGGAATATGCCAGGATTCTTTTCACGTTAGTCTGGCGCAGGGCCACGAGGTTTCCGATGACCATGGTGAGGACACTGATGATCCAGAGGAGCACAAAAATGGATTGAGTATTGATTGCTGTTTTCCAGTAAGGAAAGAATATCCGCAGCAGGATAGCGAATCCGGCTGCCTTGGGGACGACAGAGAAGAAGGCTGTTATCGGAGTGGGAGCGCCTTGGTACACATCCGGGGTCCACATGTGGAAAGGCACGACAGCGATCTTGAAACCGAAGCCGATAACGATCAAGCTCAGACCGATGAGTGCCATTAAGCCCAGGTCAGCTTCCTGGCTAAAGTATTGGATGATTGTCGGGATGTGGGTCGATTGGGAAGTCCCGTAAAGGAGTGCCAATCCATACAGGAGGAAGGCGGTGGCAAAACTTCCCAGCAGGAAATATTTAATCGCCGCTTCCGAAGATTTTTCATCCTTTCTCATAAGGCCAGCGAGTGCGTAGCTGGAAATAGAAAGGACCTCCAACCCCAGGATTATGACCAGCAGATCAGGAGATGAAACCATGATCAACACTCCTGACAAAGCCAGGAGAAGGAGAGCATAGTACTCGCCGTAGTTCACATCCTGGAGAGCGATGTATTTCATAGAGAGAAGAATGACGAAACCAGTCGAGAGGAGGAGTATGAACGTGAAAAAGAGGGAATATTTATCCAAGAGGAGATTCCCATCAAAATAATGGTAGGACTTGTTCCAGAACTGGATACAAAGAAACGCACAAATAACAATAAAACTGAGCGATATGTAGGCCAGATAGTCTTTGTTTTCCCTCTTGAGAAAGACTTCCAGAATCATAACCGCAAGGGAAACGAACACAATGACTAAAAGAGGGAGCAGAGCGAGAAAGCTGTTCATTGCGTCAGTTCTTCCTTTTCCTTATTTTTTTCTTCAGTCGTTTGGTTTTCAGTTTTTTTCACCAGCTCTTGTTTCTTTTCCACTTTTGAAAAATATGCCTTCTGATTGTTGAACCTGTTCAGGAGATGAGTGACAGAGCTGTCCATTTTTCTCAAGAAAGGCTTGGGGTAGATCCCCATCCAGAACATCATGATGACAATCGGCACAAGATAGGCGATCTCTCTCTTGTTAACATCTTTAAAAGAAAGAATCTTGTTGTTCGTGATCGGTCCCTGCATCACTCTCTGAAACATCCAGAGGAGGTATCCGGCAGCCAGAATCACTGTGGTTATCCCCAGAATGGCGAAGATTTTATTGGCTTTGAAGATTCCAAAAATGCACAAGACTTCCCCGATAAACCCGTTGAGTCCGGGAAGGCCGACAGACGAGAGCATACAGATGAGGAAAAAGGCAGAAAAGACCGGCATTTGCTTACTGACTCCGCCATAGTCTTTTATAAGGCGTGTGTGCGACCTCTCATACAGGATTCCCACGATCAAAAACAGAGCACCTGTGCTCAACCCATGGTTGAGCATCTGGTAGATGGCCCCTTCTGTGGCTTCGATATTCAGGGCAAAAACAGCCAGCATGATCAGTCCCATATGGCTGACACTGGAATAGGCGACAAGCGACTTCACGTCTTTTTGGATCAGGGCCATCATCCCGCCGTAAATGATTCCGATCAGACTGAGCACAGCCAGTAGGGGAAGAAATTTAATCACCGCACTCGGGAAAAGGGGCAGGGCAAAACGGAGGAAACCGTATGTTCCCATTTTCAAGAGTACAGCGGCCAGGATGACTGAGCCAGCTGTTGGGGCTTCCACGTGGGCGTCGGGAAGCCAGGTGTGGAAGGGAAACATCGGCACTTTTATAGCGAAAGCCAAAGCAAAGGCTAAAAAGAGCCAGATTTGAACATTGGGATTCAAGGCGAGATTATGAAAGTCAAACAGATTAAAAGAATACGTGCCGGTCGCCTTGAAATAGGCCGAATAGAGGTAAAAAATCGCCACCAGCATCAACAGGCTTCCTATCATCGTAAACAGGACAAATTTGATTGTGGCGTAAATCTTGCGGTGGCCGCCCCACACGCCGATCAGGAAGTACATGGGTATCAGCATAGCCTCCCAGAATACATAAAAGAGGAAAAGGTTGAGTGCGACAAACACACCGATGATTCCAGTCTCGAGCAAGAGCATAAAAATCAGGTATTCCTTCACTCGCTTCTTGATATAGGTCCAGGAAGAGAGGATGGCGATGGGCATCAGGAAAGTAGTCAACAGCACAAGAAAAAGGCTGATTCCATCAATCCCGACATGGTAGTTGATGCCGTAGCCGAGCCAGACGCTTTTCTCCACGAACTGTGGGTCAGGAGTCTGGGAATTGAAATTGAAGTAGAGAAAGAGGGAGATGATGAATGTAACGATGGTGACAGCTAGAGTAATGGTGCGGTGAAGATTTTCTTTTTTCCTGTGAATAAAAATAAGCAGGATTGCACCCGCCATCGGGAGAAAAGTGACCACACTCAGTATTGGAAAATTCATTTTTTAAAAAATTATCAAATAGCCTAAAAAGATAATGACCCCGAGTAAAAAGATCAAGGCATAATCCTTGATCAAACCGCTCTGGAAATAGCTCAGGATTTTTCCAGAGGTATCGGTGACCTTAGCTGATCCGTTGACAGCGCCATCGATGATTTTTAGGTCAAAATTATCGTATATGATTTCCGAGCCTTTGACAGTAGGATTGACAAAGGCCGCGTTATAGATTTCGTCCATATAATACTTGTTAAACAGGAGTTTATAGATACGTGGGAACCGGCTTTTGAGCTTAACCGGGATTTTCGGGGATTTGATGTAGAAAACCCAGGCAATGATGATCCCAAGAAATGCCACCGCGATCGATATTCCGATTAGAATCCATTCCAGATTATGGCTGATGTGAGCTTCATGACCGCCTCTCAGCACTGGCTCCAGAAAATGCCCAAAGAAGTTGAGGTTTTCGCCGACAACAACGGGCAGCCCCACATAACCCGCAACCACTGAAAAAAAGGCGAGCAGGCTCAGAGGAATGGTCATGACCGGTGGAGATTCATGAATATGTGCCTTGACTTCAGGGTCCAGCCGTTCCTGTCCATGGAATGTCAGAAAGATAAGGCGGAACATGTAAAAGGCTGTCATGACAGCGCCCAGGATTCCCAGAGCCCAAACAAAATAATAGCCGTTGGCATAAGCTGATGTGAGAATCGCATCCTTCGAAAAGAATCCGGAAAGAAACGGAACGCCGGCGATAGCGATCGCCCCGATGAGGAATGTGGAGTAAGTGAGAGGAATGTATTTCCTCAAGCCTCCCATTTTTTTCATGTTCGCTTCACCAGAGAGGGCATGCATGACGCTTCCGGCAGCCAAAAACAGGAGGCTCTTGAAGAACGCGTGCGTGTAGAGGTGGAACATTCCAGCCGCATAAGCGCCGACACCGCAGCCGATAAACATGTATCCTATCTGAGATATGGTCGAGTAAGCCAGGACTCTCTTGATGTCGTTCTGGGTCAAGGCCATCGTGGCCGCATAGACTGCTGTCACCGCGCCCACGACAGCGACGATTTGAGCCGCTGTTCCGGATAAGGAATAAAGGAGGTTCATCCGCGCGACCATGTAGACTCCAGCCGTTACCATTGTGGCCGCGTGGATGAGGGCGCTGACAGGAGTCGGGCCCTCCATGGCGTCAGGAAGCCAGACATACAGAGGAATCTGGGCGGATTTTCCAGTGGCTCCGACAAACAACAGGATGGCGATTAAAGTGGCCAATCCCTGGGTGATGGCTCCTCCACCGATGGCTTCGTTGATGGCTGTGAACTCACCGCTTCCGATATGGATAAAGATGAACATGATGCCCAGAAGAAATCCTGCATCACCTACCCGGTTGACAATAAAAGCCTTTTTGCCTGCATTCGCGGCGGAGTGTTTTTCAAACCAGAAGCCGATCAATAAATAGGAACAGAGGCCCACGCCCTCCCATCCGACAAACATCAAAACAACGTTTGACGCCATGACAAGTATCAGCATGGCAAAGGTGAAGAGGTTGAGGTAAGTGAAGTAGCGGGTGTATCCCTCGTCATCAGCCATGTAGCCGACTGAGTAAACATGAATGATGAACCCGACGCCGCTCACAACCAGAGCCATCACAGCGGATAATGGGTCGAATTGAAGGGAGAGGTTGACGTTGAAGCTCCCGGCATTGATCCAGGAAAAGAGGTTTTTGACCAAAGGATAGCTTTCATGGGAGGTCTGAAGAAGCCCGAAAAAAGAGATGGCAGCGATGAAAAAAGAGCCGAAAACGGCAAAGCAGGCCTGGAAAGACACATATTTTTTGGGGAGTTTCTTCCCGAACACAGCAAGAATTAAAGTGCTCAGCGCAGGTACAAAAGGAATCAGCCAAAAAATGTCAGTCATTTTATCCTTTCATCAGTTTGATGTCTTCGGTTTTAATGGTCTTCTTCTGCCGGAAAATAAGCAGAATAATGGCCAGCCCAACGGCTGCTTCAGCCGCCGCCACGGTGATGATGAAAAAGACGATAACCTGTCCGTCTAAAGAATTTGCCGATCTTGTCAATGCGATAAAGGCCAGATTGACAGCGTTGAGCATGACTTCGACTGCCATGAACATGGTGATGAGGTCTCTTTTAATAAAAAAGGCAACAGCGCCCAGAACGAAGAGGATGATACTCAGGATCATGAAGTAATTTGCAGGTATCATTCTTTTTCTTTCTTTTTAACCAATACGATAGCGCCGACAAGAGCGGCGATAATCAGGATCGAAGTGATCTCAAAGGGATAAAGATATTTCGTAAAAAGTAGTCTTCCCAGGCTAACAGGACCCGCCTCGAGTGTCTCGGTGGAAACCGGAAGAGTGAATGCGGCTTTAATGGCAACGATAAGCTCGATAATCAGAACGACTGCCAGTCCGAGTGAGAAGTAGAGGGTCCATTTCTTTTTTTCAGGGGGGATGCCTGTGCGGATGTTGATCATCATGATGACAAAGATAAAGAGCACCATGATTGCGCCGGCATAGATGATGATTTGAACCACAGCGATGAATGGCGCCTCGAGGAGCCCGAACAGACCGCCCAACGAGGCAAAGGCCACGATCAAGAAAAGGGCGTTATAAGCTTGGTTTTTGGAAATAATCATCCCCAGCACTGAGCCGACACA
>CAYFVQ010000157.1:0-8227 GCA_964346585.1 uncultured Eubacteriales bacterium
CTGATAGACTTCATTCAACTTTGAGGATAGACAATTCACAGAGACTGTGATGGACTCGCGACCGGTGTACATAAAGATGTTGGCCCCCAGTTCTTCGATAGCCTCTTCCAGTTCTACAGGAGTTTTATTCTTTGTCCCTTCCATCATCATATCGGTTATCAGATTAGCCACCCCGACCTTGTTCATGTCATCCAGGATCTGTCCGCCTTTAATGGTCATGGAAAACTGAACAAGTGGCAGTTCAGTGTGCTGGATTCCATAAATCTTCATACCATTAGCCAATTCGTCTTTCCATATTATCGGGATTGTGATTTCAGGATCAGGGCCTATGGGAGGCTCAACGCTGCGATCGAATGATGTGGGGATTCGTTCCACTTTGAATTCCTCCACAGGCCTTTCCGCAGCAATCTTTTCAGCCTCGAGTGCTTCCTCAACAATGGTGAAGGGCTCTGAGCCTTCGACGACCAATTCCTTTTTCCCTTTGGGGACAAAGCTTGTCATCACATAAGGTTTATCTTTGATGTAAGTCTCATAAACCCGCAGAATGTCTTCTTTTGTAACGGCCTTGATTTTTTCAAGGTCTGTAGTGACATATCCTGGGGAGCCAGCGTATTCGTTATACTGGGCGAGTTGGAATGATTTACCGAGAATACTGGACATGCCGTTATAAAATTGTGTTTCGAGCCCTGCTTTTATTCGCTCCACGTCCTCCACAGTAAAGGATTCTGTCTCAAGCCTCTGAAAACTTTCCGCAATCGCGTCCTTTATATCGTTGAGATTGACGTTTGGGAAAGTTCGAATTCTGATCCGGAACTCTCCGGCTATTTCAATGCTCATCTGGAATCCAGAAACAGACGGTGCTAACTTTTTCTCTTCAACGATGACTTTATAAAGAGGAGCTTTTTTTCCGTATGAAAACAGTTGTCCCAGAAAACTCAGCGGATAGGCATCTGGATGAAAGTCTTCAACTGTCGGAATAACCATGTTCAGCTCTGGCGCATTGGCAAAGTTATCTTCCCAGTAGGCCATCTTGATTTTGTCCAACGTGACTGGCTGTGGTTTGGGATCGTCGAACGTTTCTCCAGGTTCTATTTCGCCATAATATTTTTCGATCCACTGTTTTGTCTGATTCCGATCAAAATCCCCTGCGACAACCAGAGTAGCGTTACCAGGACGGTACCATTTCTGATGGAAGCCATGAACGTCCTTCAAGGTGGCCAGTGTCAGGTCCTCCATCGAGCCGATCACTGTCCAGTTGTAAGGATGGCCCTCAGGATAGAGCAGCTTTTGGATGATATGAGACGTGTACCCGTACGGCCGATTATCTCCCTGTCTTTTTTCGTTCTTGACGACATTCTGCTGATTGACAAAGGCTTCTTGAGTGATCGTGGGTCTTAAAAAACCCAGCCGATCTGCCTCTAACCAAAGGACCATTTCCAGCGCGTTGTTGGGGACAACCTGGAAATAAACCGTGCTGTCTCGGCTTGTCCCCCCATTCAGAGTCCCGCCGGCTGCCTGGATTTTTTTGAAAAACTGGTCCTGCCCGACATGCTGGGATTCCTGGAACATCATGTGCTCGAACAGATGGGCAAATCCAGTTCGACCTGGAACTTCCCTGTTGGAACCCACATGGTATAGGACTGCAACTGCTGCGATGGGATCGGAATCATCCTCATGAAGGATAACTTCCAAACCATTGGCGAGTGTGTACTTCTCATAATCGATTTTGAGTTCAGCATCTTTTGGCTTGCATCCAAATGGAACCAAAAGGCAAAACGCTAAAATGAAAATTAAAGCTCTCAATCTTTTATGCATGATACCCTCCTTCTTAATTTTTGTTTTTCCCTGTGGAATACATTCTTCTACAAGAAGAATTTTTATTCTATCTCCAAAAAAAAATAAAGTAAAGATTCAAGACGAACCGACCGGTGAATAAGATTTTCCTTTGGAGATTCCGTTAAATCGCACTTTTCCACGATTGCCACCCTCTGACATCTCGAAATGAACTTATCGTTGTCATAATGACCATTCCCACAGCTAAAAAGAGAAACCAAACAATGGAAAGGTTAGATATTTTTTTCGGTACTCGTTGATACCCGAGTTGATTACGGACTCTAAGAGGGAAAGAAAGGATGCTGTTTATGCTTTCTTTCTATTCGTATCTCAGGGAATCCACAGGATTAGCGTGGGCGGCTTTCGTGGATTGGAAGCTTACAGTCAGCAGGGCCATCATCAGCGTCAGGAATCCGGAAATGAAAAATGTTCCGAGATCGATTCTCACTCGGTAAGCGAAATTCTCCAGCCATCTGTTCATCACGAAATAAGCGACAGGCCAGGCAAAAATGTTTGACAGCAGGACCCATTTTGTGAACTCCTTTGAGAGCAAAACGATAATTCCTGAGATTGAAGAACCCAAGATTTTCCGAATCCCGATTTCTTTTGTTCTTTGTTCTGTGGCGAATGAGGTCAGCCCGAGAAGCCCCAGACAGGCGATGACCAGAGCAAGCAGAGTGAATGTATTGAACATTTTTCCTGTTTTCTGTTCGTTTTCATACACTCTGGCAAAGACATCGTCAAAGAATTGGTATTCAAAAGGATAGATGCTCGAAACGACTTCCATTTTTTCTCTGATGAATTTTATTGTTTCAGGAATATCCAACCCCCTTATTTTTATAGAGAGATAACGCTGCCTTCCTTCAGGATCCAGAGCCAAACCAAGAGGCTCGATACTCTGGTGAAGAGACAGCATGTTAAAGTCTTTCATCACACCTATAATCCTGCCTCTTCTTTCACCTCCACCGTGAACAGGGGTGACAATCTCTTTGCCCAAAGGCTGGGAATACCCCAGCGCTTTGACTGCGGTTTCATTGACCAAAAACGTATCTTCGTCGTCTGAGGGAAAATCTCTTGAAAAATTTCGTCCTTTGACTAGTTCAATCTCAAAAAGGTCGATGAAATCATAATCGACAGTGCTCTGGTACATGGCGAAAAATTCATTTTCCGCTGCCTGTGGTGTGCTTGCTCGAGTCAGACTTGTGATTCTGTGCGGAAGATTGCTTGATGAAGAAACAGACACCACTTTGGAGTGTTCCCTTAATTCATTTTTTATACGATGCAAATTTCTGCTGATCTGCGGATCCCTGATTCTCATCGTGATTATTTGGTCTTTCCGATAGCCCACATCTCTGTTTTTAATATAGTGAAGCTGATTTCTTATAACCAGGGTGCAGATGACAAGAGTAATCGATATGGAGAACTGAACGACCACGAGTATGTTTCTTAAAGAAATGCCCTGTGA
Source organism: uncultured Eubacteriales bacterium (assembly GCA_964346585.1). Taxonomy (GTDB): domain Bacteria; phylum Acidobacteriota; class Aminicenantia; order Aminicenantales; family Aminicenantaceae; genus SOIA01. The sequence goes on from CAYFVQ010000157.1 coordinate 3,299, forward strand.
ACGTTTCTTTACCCAACCTCTCAATATGGAAACAGGCTTAAAAGAGGAGAGGACCAGAGCTGGATAGCAGCCTGCTAAGATTCCGGTAAACACCAGTATCCCCACTAACCACAGAGAAAATTGTGGATTCTTGATGAGATCGAGGCTCAAGTCCCTTTCCACAAATCTATTGAAAACAGGCAGTATCAAGCGAACCAGGAAGAGTGAAAACAACAGAGCGAGTGAGGTGAGGATGATTGATTCTCCGAAAAACTGTTTGATGACCTGGCTCCTCTGGGCGCCAACAACTTTTCTGATGCCGACTTCTTTGCTGCGTTTTGAAGACCGGGCGGTGATCAGATTCATGTAGTTGATACAGGCAATGATCAGGATCAGGAATGCAATAAAACCAAAAATATAAATATTCTTTATATCATTGTTCACGCCTATCTCGCCGATCAGGTCTGAATGCAGATGAATTTTTGTCAAAGGTTGGAGGAAAAAGCGGAAACCCTCTCTATTTTGCCCTTTTCTAAAGGCTCTCTCCATGTAGCCTTGAAGCTTATCTTCCAATTCCTTTGGGTCAGTATTTTCTCTCAGCTTTATGTAGGTGTAGTATCCGGACTGCATCCAGGATGTGAAATCTTGATTGTATATGCTTCCGTAAGTTTTAAACGGTGCGATAAAATCTGCGATAAAATGTGAATTATTCGGCATGTTTTTGACAACGCCAGTGACCTTGAAGTCATGTCTGTCTTCAAATTTTAAAATTTTTCCTACGGGGTTTTCATCCCCGAAATATTTCTCCGCCATCCTCTCTGACAAAATAAGAGAATAGGGTTCAGTGAGCATGTTCTGAGGATCGCCCTTTAACAGCTGAAACGAAAAAACATTGAATATTCCCGGGCTGGCGAAATACACGGACTCTTCAAGGAACTTATTGTCATCTGTGGAAAGGAGCACATTGCTGTCATCAGTGAATCTTACAGAAGACACGACCTCTGGAAGGTCTTCCACAAGAGCTGGAGCCAGAGGGGCTGGTGTGATGGCACTCTGGTTTTTTCCGTGGTAGACAAAGGGATGTTCAGAGCAGACTCTGTAAATCTGGTCCGCCTCCTTGTGGTGTTTATCATAGCTCAGCTCGTTTTGAACGTACAACGAGATTAAAATGAAACAGGTGATACCGATTGCCAAACCAGCGATGTTGAGAAACGAATAACCTTTTTGTCTTCTGATATTCCTTAAAGCTGTGACCAAATAGTTTTTTAACATAATAAAACTCCAGTAGATAAGATAGTTAATGTAAAAAGGGATTGACTTTAACACCTGGCAAGAGTACCAGATCCTGGCTTTTTTCCAGCCGCTTTCGGCTGCCCTTTCTCTGTACTCTTCTTCCAGGTCTCCATCCCAGAGGAAATCTTCCTCGTACAGAGACATCCGATGAAGGAACCATTGTACGAGGCGGGGAGGATGGATATGTTTGTCATTCATAAGGGATCAACTCTTGGTGACTGATAAATCAGGAAGCCCTTCCCAGATCAGCTTCTGCAATTCACGAGCTTCCTGGAGGGCACTGATTCCGGTAGAAGTCAACTGGTAATACATTTTGCTTCGTCCTCCTCTTTCCGAGGTCGGCATGCCCCGGGATTTGTTCACGTATCCCTTCCTGACCAGCTGAGCAAGAATGTTGTAGAGTGTTCCATAGATAATATCTCGCCTGGTCACTTCCTCCACTTTTTTCCTGATTGTAACTCCGTAAGCATTGTCTTCAAGTCGCCAGATGGCTGTCAGGATGATTTCTTCTGAAACTGTGAGCTCTTTCATTTTTCATTCCTTTATATGTCCGTAAGTTTCGTATATTTATATATACGTGTTTTACTTAGAAAAAGTTACAAAAAATTTTATTTTTTTTAATGGCTTGAATTACTAGGAAGTGACGGAAGGTTTCTAGGACTTTTGAATTTGGTCTTCACAGATAGAAATTTCCTCTTGCGGCTTGTCAAAATGAGCCAGCCGCAGCCTGTATGCTTTTTAGCTGTCTGCTTTGTTGTCCATTCTCCTCTATTTAACTTGTCTCTAATATTAAGTTCGACTTGGCACCCTGGGCATCTACCAAGCCGCCTGATCAGGGCCTGAAACTGACGCGAAACAGATGAGGTGTCTCGAGTTCGTCCCCTTTTGAGGGAAGGATTCCGAAGATTCCTCGTTCGGTGAAATCGAGTAAAGTGTGAATACGACGATCAGCTTTTAAATCGAAGTTTCCTCTGACGAGTTTCGTTTCGCACAGGAATTTCCCAGCCTGCGCATACACTTGGATGACGATGGGGCCTGTCTTCGGGTCCTCGCTCATCTTGAAGACGAGGATATTCCCCAACGCGTCGACTGTGAGGTCACAGAAGTAAGGAAGAAATTTGCCAAGGGGATATGCGATTGTCTTTCTTTTTCCACCTTGCGTAACAGCCATCTTGAACTGGTAGGTTTCAGTGATCTTTTTTGTAACAGGAAGACGGTCGATGGTCAATTTTAAGATGCCCTTTTTCTCACCATCTGGGTCATACACCTCGATCTCCGGCCGGATGGAGAGTCCGACGAGTAGATCCGCTTCCGCGGAGCGGGCGATCATGACCGAACCGTCCTTGACCTCGTTGACGCTCGTGGTGATGGTTTCGAGCTCGCGCTCTTGTCCTGTCACAGTGTCAATGACGATGATCCTGTTGAGGTTGATCATTTCGAAGGAATCACCCTTTTGCTCCATCCTCGAGGACAGGCCGATGTAGGCGACCTTCCCGTTTCCAAGCGCTAAGGGGCTGCGGGGAGGGTAACGTGTCTTGAGGAGTGAGTGAAAGGTGCCGTCCAGCCGGAAAAGGCTGATTCTGCGGCGCGACATATACTCCCCGACGACGAGATATTTCCCGTCGAGGATACTTAGTTTACCGGGGAATTCCAGGTCTCCGGGGCCCTCTCCACGTTTGCCGAACTTCGCGATCAATTTTCCGTCGGCGTCGAACTTGTATATATTGTGGTCGCGGCTGTTCGAAACAAAAATCGACCCGTCCGGCGCAACCTTAATACTCCTGTGTCGGTCGAGGAACAGGGATTCCCAATCTGTGCCCTCAGCAAAATCCGGGTCGGGCGTAAGCGTGATCCGACCATTCAGGTAGGCGGCGGTCAAGTCTCCTTCCGCCACAACTGAGGCCATCCCGAAAATGATACACAGCGAGACGAATACGAATACGGTTTTCATCCTCCTAAGAATTGATAAAATCTTGGACTCCGTCTATTCCTGTTTTTGTACAAAATATTTACCCGACAATTCTTTAATTATATTGTTCATTCTGTATTTCATCAATCCATTAATCCCGCTTCTTTTCATATGAAAAATATATTAACAAATCCTAAATCTAATAATCTATCTCAATACAGGGTGATTTCTTAAATTAATTTTTGTGTTTAATATGAGAAATTTGGTTTTATACTCCTCCGATCTTGATGCTTTTCACTGAGAATGTCGGACAGCCAGTCGCTTGAATCCAGGTCAGTTCATCACCCATTTTGTCGACGGATTTGAGGAGCTCGAACAGGTTGCCGCCGATGGTCACTCTGCGAATCGGGAAGGTTGTCTGCCCATTCTCTATCTTGAATCCGGCTACTGGAATGGAAAAATCTCCTGTGACATTGTTTATTCCCGCATGTAACCCAAAAGCGACGGTCAGATAAAAACCGTCCGTGATCACCTTAAAGATATCAGCGGTCTTCTCGTTTCCTGGCTTTAGATAAAGGTTTGTGCCTCCGATACCGCCCATTCCCTGATAGCTTCCTCTCACCCGGTTACCGGTGGATCTTGTTTTGCCTTTTTTGGCATTGTAGCAATCGTACAGGTAGGTTTTTAAGACTCCATCCACGATCAAAGGAGTTGTTTGCCTCGGGACTCCTTCGCCGTCTACTGGCTGAGTGGCCAGGCCATTTTTGAGCTTCCCATCATCGATTACGCTCACAACATCCGATGCCACAGGTTCACCGATCTTTCCGGCGAATAAAGATTTCCCTTTCAGGACCGCATCCGCATTCAGCATGCCAACGATGTATGCAAGCAGATTGACGCCAACATCAGGAGAAACCACCATTGGCACTTCACAGGATTTGATCGGCCTGGCCCCCAGCATTTTCACTGCATTCTCGGCAGCCTCCTGTCCCACCTTTTCGGGATCAAGATAATCATACTTCACAGCTGCCTGGAATTTGGTTCCGGATTGATGGTCATCGCCCTCAGCCGCTGAAAATTGGGCAACACATCCACAGCCTGCAGCAGGGTAGTAGCCTGAAATGCCGTTCGAATTTGCCAGATAGACTATGGATGCTTGATCGCTATATATTGCATACATCGCACCTGTTACCTTGGGGCTGTAATTCAATCCCGAGGTCTCCACGATGAGCGCTCGCTTTATTTTTTCCTGTATCGGAACCTCTGTGATTTTCGGGTCATAAGAGATGAGATTTGTGTAACTTGACCATGCCCCTTCGAGGAAACCATGTTCATTCCCGTAAATCACATTGAATTCGTCTGGTGTGTGAAAGGGCACCTTTTTCATCAGGTCTGAAACCATATCTTTGATCGAACTTCTCAAGAGTTCATTACTGGAACCGAATACCATTTTTTGATCTTTCAGAATCCGGATACCTATTCCGGCCTCATTGGAGGCATTCATACTTTCTATGGCCCTGTTGCTGGCGTAGATCTCCACATTCTGGCTATCGGTGATAAAGGCTTCGGCCGCGTCAGCGCCTGCCTTTTTTGCCTGGTCCACTGCGTATTGGGCGAGGTCCATGTATTCCTTTTTCTCTTTCATTTGACGCCTCCTTCAACATCCTCCCAGACTTTGCCCGGACCTCCAACAAGAATGCCACGCACTCGAACTGTCGGCATCCCGAATCCTGTGGGCACTGACTGGG
>CAYFVQ010000158.1:0-5728 GCA_964346585.1 uncultured Eubacteriales bacterium
TCAACCGCTGCTTCGGTCCTTATGCCGGATTCATATTCGGATGGGCGCAGCTTTTCATCGTCCGGACAAGCGCTGCCGCTGGCCTGGCTTTGATCGTCGCCGATTATCTCGGCTATTTCATCGCTTTCGATAAAGTCACCCGGATCATCGTCGCGCTCGCTGTCATTTTTCTGTTCGGAGTCCTGAACTACATCGGGATCCAAAGGGCCAGTGTCTTCCAGAAGCTCTCCACTATCCTCAAAGTGGGCGCCCTGCTTTCCATCGTCATCGTCGGCATACTCTTCAGTAGAGGTCATGAAAACTTGCTCACTACCCGAGCCGCGCCCGAAGGAGGGTTGAACCCTATAGGGAATGTCGTCGCCGCTGTGATGCTGATTATTTTCTCCCATACGGGCTGGGAACGGGTTGGATATTCTGCAGGAGAAATGAAAAATCCCAGACATGTGATCCCTTTAAGCCAAGTGATCGGAATCGGTATTGTTGTCCTGCTTTATGCTCTGACAAATATGACCTACCACCGGATGCTGGGGATGGAGGGAATGAGAGAGAGCACAATCGTTGCCTCGGATGTCTTGACCGTATTGCTCGGTCCCATCGGTGCGGCCATCATCGCCATACTCGTCATCATCTCCGCCACCGGAAGCATCAACGGGACGATAATGACCGCTCCACGCGCGTATTATGCCATGGCCAGAGACGGACTCTTTTTCAAATGGCTGGATCACGTCCACTCCCGGTTCCAGACACCTTCGCGGGCAATCGCCGCCCACTGTCTATGGGCAGGAGCCATTCTCATCATACGGGGAACCTTTGAGACCATCGCGGCTGGTTTGGTCTTTGCCATCTTGATCTTTTATGGTCTGTCCACACTGGCGCTTTTCAAAATGCGGAGAGACCGCATCGGAGGCCCGGACTTCTTCCGCGTCCCGCTTTATCCTTTCCTTCCCTTACTCTCTCTCTTGTTGATCATAGGACTGATTGTCCTCAGGGCTCTGTTCTTCTGGCAGGATTCTCTCATGGACCTGGCTTTCATCGTCACCGGGATCCCCTTTGCCTTCTACTGGTGCCGAAAAAGGCGCCAATCCTCCAACAATAAATCAAAGAATTCTGATGTCCAAAATTCAACTTGATCAATATTAGTTTCAACTTGATTAATATTAGAATAGTGGCTTTCCTTTATTTTGAATCAACCGACTGAAACCACGGCAAAATGAGAAACCTAACCTATCCGGGCAACATTCAGTATATTTAACTCATCCTGACAAACTCAGCATCCCGGATGTATAATGATAAAAATTTAAAATTCTTAATGAAAAGGGACACCAATGAGTTTACAAACACTTAATGGAGACCAGGCCATGGCTAATGGAGCCCTGTCCTGCGGCGTAAAGCTTGTAACCAGCTATCCCGGATCACCGAGTTCAGGGACAGTGGAGACACTGATAAGCCTGGCCAAAAAACACAAAATCTATGTGGAATGGTCGAGCAACGAGAAAGTGGCCATGGAAATGGGCATCGGCGCCTCCCTGGCCGGACAGCGGGCATTAGTCTGCACAAAAAGCGTCGGTCTGAATGCAATGATCGACCCTCTGATGGCTCTCAATCTGACTCCGGTCCACGGGGGACTGGTTATTCTTCTCGGGGATGACCCGGGAGGATACGGGTCTCAAAACGACCAGGATTCCCGACCCCTGGCAGATTTCCTGGAAATGCCGATGCTGGAACCAGCGAGCCCGGCTGAAGGCTATACCATGATGCAGGAAGCCTTTTCTCTTTCGGAGAAGTTCAACACTGCGGTAATCATCCGCGAAACCCGAAGCTTTAGCCAGCAAGAGGAATCGGTCTCTGTTTCTGAAGAGCATTACCGGAAAGCCAACCTTGGTCTTGTCAGAGAACCATTCAGATTCGTCCCGGTCCCACTCAATGCCGTGGTAAAACACGGGGAACTGCACAGAAGAATTGAAGCTGTGAGCGAGTGGGCGGATAGTGCTTCATTTAACCAAACAACGGGCAGCGGCATCAAAGGCATCATAAGTGCCGGGTTTGCTCACCGGAAACTTTTCGATGTGGTGGGCGATGAAAATCCTGGAGAATTCCGGCTGCTGAAGCTGGGCGTTCTCTATCCTTTACCCAAGAAAGTCATCACTCAGTTCCTGCAGGATTGTGATGAAGTTTTAATCCTTGAGGAGATCGAGCCCTATGTGGAAACCCGTATCAAGGCGATTGCTCATGATGCGGGCTGCCTCACAAAGATATACGGAAAGCAGAGCTACCATATAAGCCGGGAAGGGGAATTATTCCGCTGGCAGATTCAGAACGCCCTGGCTCAATTCATCCCGGAGTATGTCCCCGAACATAAATACCTGAAAGAAAACGAAGCCGAAGAAATTCCAAAAAAGAAGGATCACTGCACAGACTGTCAGTATGATAGAGTTCTTGATAAGCTTGAGGAAGCCGCAGAGAGGCTGGGACAAAGACCGATGATAATCGGAGATCCCGGCTGCCTGGTCACGGTCGCCGACCGGCTGGATGCAAAGTACGCCCTCGGTTCGGCGGTCAGTGTCGCCGATGGTTTGAGCAAAGTCGGAGTCGATGAGCGCGCAGTAGCTCTGTTTGGAGACTCAGCGTTTTTCCATACCACCTTACCTGCCCTAGCTAACGTGGTCCATAACCAGAGCAATATCCTTATGGTCGTCCTGGATAATAAAGCCACAGCCGCCTCTGGATTCCAGGTGAATCCCGGCGTCGGGAAAGATGCCCTGGGACGAGACGTCCCGGCTTTGGACATCGAGCAAATTGCCCGGGCTTGCGGAGTGAAAAATGTGTACACGTCTGGCCCGGATGACCTGGATTCAAAGCTTAAAGACACATTCCGGAAAGCTCTAAGCCACAACGAACTAGCTTTGATCATTGTCCGAATAGAAAATAGGACTTCATAAAACTACCCAGTCTGACAGGTCTTAATCTTTAAACGGCACTCAATACCGATTCTATCTTTTTTACAGCTTCCTTTAAATTCTCCAGTGAATTGGAATAGGAAATGCGGATATGGCCGGCTCCTTTTTTTCCAAAACACTCTCCAGCGACAGTCGCCACACCCGCTTTCTCGAGAAGTATCTCCGCCATTTTAAAGCCGTCCATTCCTATTTCTTTGACAGAGGGGAATAAATAGAATGCTCCATCCGGCTTCGCACACTGAATTCCCGGAATCTGATTGATCGCTTCGTGCATATAGTCTCTGCGTTCCTGGAATTCTTGGACCATCATGCGAGATGGCTCCTGGTCTTTTCTCAAAGCAGTCACAGCCCCCCACTGGGCAAATGTATTGGTGGAAGTGATCATGTACTGGTGATAGCGAAGTATGGGGTTAACTAGATTTTTTGGGCCGAGGACATAGCCCAACCTCCAGCCGGTCATCGAAAAACATTTGGAGAAACCGTTGAGCAAAATTGTTCTCTCCCTCATTCCCGGAAAAGTCGCGATGCTGACATGCTCGGCAGGAGGATATACGATCTTTTCATAAATCTCATCGCTCAACACAAGTAAATCGTGCTGAATGGCCAATTCAGCGATTTTCTCCAGGACTTCTTTTCCCATGATGCTGCCTGTTGGGTTGGATGGGCTGGCCAAGAGGATCATTTTTGTTCTTCGTGTGATCTTTTCTTCTATCTCTTCAGAGTCTGGCTGGAAACTCTTGTCTCCAAAAAGAGTATAGTCAACAGGATCGACAAAATTTGTGATGGCATCCACATCATAATTGATCCACCGAGGATCAGGTATCAGGATCTGATCACCAGGGTTGAGCATCGCATGGATCGTCACATAAATTCCTTCAGCCACTCCGTTGGTCACGACGACCTCAGTTTCCGGGTCATATTCCAGGCCGTATTCAATGGAAAATTTATCCGAAATAGCCTGACGCAGTTCCAGAATTCCGGCATTCGGGGAATAGTGATGTTTCCCTGACCGTAAAGCCTGGACGGCAGCCTCAACGATGTGTTCCGGCGTGTTAAAATCCGGCCTGCCGATCTCCAGATGAATGATTTTTTTTCCCTGTCGTTCCAGCTTATTCGCCGCATCAAACATCACACGTATTTGAGAATAGGGAATGCGCTTTGCCACAATGGATTCCATGATATCCTCCTTTGTATATGAGATATTTTTCCAAAAGAAAGGCTAGATTTCTTAATTCAGTTATTCCTCGTCAAAGACTTCTGGATTGTACTGATAAGCACTAACCACGTCAACATCTTCTCCGTGTCTATATCTTTCTATTATCTTCTCTAATTCGATGATTGGATATTACAATTGTGAGCGCTATCGAATAATAATTCCTCAGGATTCAGAGATTTCTTTATTCAGTTAAATCATGAGTGCTACTTTCATTTGACTCGACGTTCATAAATTTTATACAACTTGAGTGGACGCAATCATTCCCAACCTGAATAAAGGAGAAAGATGTTATGTGGTTCAATCGCATGGAGCTTGAAATTTGGTTTGACAGATACCAGTATGAGATTGACTATGACATCGGAGAGAGCGCAGTCAAGACTCTCTCTGTGAAGGATATCGAAATTGACCTTGAAAAAGTCCTTCTGCGGTATGGATACCACACCGGAAATCCGGCTTTGAGAAAGACTATTGCCGAACAGTATCCAGGACTTTCTGCTGATCATATAGTCGTCACGACAGGGGCCAGCGAAGCTAATTTCGTTGTGGTGGCGGCCCTGGTTAAACCGGGTGACCATGTCATCATCGAGCATCCTAACTATCCATCCCTTTATGAAGTTCCCCGCTCTCTGGGCTGCAATGTGAGCCTCTTCACTCTAAAATTTGAAAATAGTTTCAGGCCTGACTTAGAAGAGCTGGAGAGAATGATCACTCCTCAGACAAAGCTTGTGAGCCTGACCCATCCTAATAATCCAACAGGCTCAATGATTTCTGAAGAAGACCTGCACGAAATCATAAAACTTGTCGAATCACACGATACATTTCTCTTGTTTGACGAAACCTATCGCCACATGGCTTTTGACGAAAGCCTCCTGCCTCCTGCCGCCTCACTCAGTCCGAAAGTCATCAGCATTGCCAGCATGTCCAAATGTTATGGCCTTCCAGGAATCCGAACCGGCTGGCTGGCCACAAAAAACCAGTATATTCTGGATTCTGCAGTTGCCATCAGGGAACAATTAAGCATATCCAATAATGCCCTGAGTGAAGAAATCGCTCTCTCTGTATTAAAGCGCAAGGAAAAATTTTTAGGGAGCGCCAGAAGCCGAATCGAACGAAATCGCGAGCTTGTCGCTAGCTGGATGTCCAAACAGGCTGATTTTGAGTGGATCTATCCTGAAGCGGGTGTCGTCAGCTTTCCGAGAATCAAGAAAGATGTCAAGGTCGAACCTGAAAAACTCTACCGCCTGCTGGCAGAAAAATACAGGACTTTCATAGTTCCTGGCCGTTGCTTCGAGATGGATGAAAACCACTTCAGGATCGGATTTGGGGGAGACGCAGAAAAGATCGAAACAGGACTCTCAAACTTGAACCAAGCTATAGACGAGCTTCTCGCTATTGATAAAACTGAGTAAACAGCAATGAACTGGGATAAAATCCCCGAAAGAAAAGGTGAGCCGAACTTCGAAAATTTGTTAGCCGTCCTCCGGCGTGAAGTTCCTGACAGACCCACCTTGTTTGAATTCTATTTTAATGAGAGGTTATACAGCCGCCTGGTCCC
>CAYFVQ010000159.1:0-3907 GCA_964346585.1 uncultured Eubacteriales bacterium
GCAAAAAAATCAGAAAAGATTATAGAAGGGTTCCTCCTTCAGAAGAGTATAAAGAGCGATTCTAGGGCATGTTTAAATTCAATCCTGATCTTTATGAAGCGGCAAAGAAGAAAATAGATTTCCCTTCTTCCTTGCCTCCATTCCATTATTTTCTGATGGATGAGAAGGGAAGGCTCTATGTGATGACTTACGAGAGAGGGATTAATCCGGAGGAATACATGTTTGATATTTTTAACCCAGAAGGCATTTTCGTCGGCCGGAAGTCTCTAAAAGGATTTTCCATCCTTGAGATGCCGCCGCTAAATATAAAAATCAGGAACGACCACTTTTACTACATCCAGGAAAAAGAAAGCGGTTTCCGGCAGGTAGAAGTCTATAAAATGAAGTGGGAATAATAAATATTTCGTATGTGGAAGATTAAATGAGACCACAGGAAGTCAAATTCCCGAAAGCCCTGGCCTTTCTGATTTGAAATAGAGAGCTGAGCGAGTTAGAATTTTTAGAGGGGGATAAAATGAAAAACACGACCAAGATCATTCCAATCATCATATTTCTTTCAGTCTCTATTATGCTCGTTGTCTTTGGCGGACAGAAAGCTGAATGGAAAGGGAAGGTAGAAGAAGAAAATGGAGTCATTGTTGTTAAGAATCCTAAACAGCCGATGTACAGCGAAAAAGTTTTTAGTATTGAAGAGGAATTATCCATCGGAGTCGCCGAAGGAGGAAAGGAATATATGTTTTCACGGGTGATAGATATCGCTGTCGATGAAGAAGAGAAAATCTATGCTCTTGATGTAAAGGAATGTCACATAAAGGTCTACAACAAAAACGGAGAGTATTTAAAAACGATCGGGAAAAAGGGGCAAGGACCTGGTGAAATGCGACTCCCCAGAGCTCTCGTCATTACTCCCCACAAAGAAATTCTTGTGAATGACTCCAGCGCCCGCAAGCTCCATTTTTTTACATTGGATGGAGAATTTTTAAAAGCAGTCTCTCAAACCAAGATGTGGAATTTTGCTAGCCCTAAAGCGGACCAAGAAGGCAATATCGTTGCTGGCTACATGATCCCGGATCAGGAAGTCACTTACGACCTGAAAAAATTCGATTCTCAGCTCAAAGAGCTATTCACTATCTTCTCGACAAAAGTCCTCAAATACCCTTACTTGAATCCATTTTTCCCCCGCTGTTACTGGGAAGTCACGAAAGAAGATAACATCATCTGGGGATTTCCTAACAAATATGAACTGTATGTCCTCAATCCTAAAGGGAAACTCCTAAAGAAAATCGTTAAAGACCACACACCAGTAAAAATCACCCAGGAAGAAAAAGACGAAATTATTAATGAAACGTTCGGTGGATATGATAACCTTTCTTCTGACGCCAAGTTATTATGGGATAAACATCATAATGCCTTTAGATATTTGAGCCTTGATGAGGCAGGGAGAATTTTTACGCGCACTTATGAGAAGGCGGCGGATGGAAAGACTTATTATTACGACGTCTTCGATTCAGAAGGAAAGTACATCGCCAAGATTCTCCTGAAAGCCAGACCCATAAAGTGGAAAATGAACAAGCTCTACACCATAGAAGAGGATAAAGAAGGATTTCAGATGGTGAAGAGATATCAAGTTAGATGGGAATATTAAAAACCTCTAAGTGAGCGGAAGCTAAATTCCTTAAAAACCTGACAATTCGATATCGAAAAAGGCAGCAGGACTGAATAATCCCTACAAAAGATAGTCAATTTGTGTGAGAAATCTGTTAACAGGATTATTTTAATTGTTTGAAGGGGCTTTATGGTTGCAGGTTGACAACGGGGGAGTTAAAAGTTATTCTTTTTCCAAACAAGCTGAGGGAATAATCAGGATAAAATGTCCCTGCTGCCTGACAGGAAGTCATAAATTAAGCTCGAGATAGATAGTCACTTCATTAAATAAATAAAATATTCAGGGAGGTTTAAAGGAAAACACAATTAAGAATTCATTTTCACCCTTCATTCTAGGAATTTAGGAAAAGGAGGGATAAACCATGCATGTACGATTGCTCATAGTTCAAACAGAACCTAAACGAATAGATGAAGCCTCGATGCTCTTTGAGGAGAGTGTCATTCCTTTATGCAAGGATAAAAAGGGGTATAAAGGAGCCAATTTTCTGGCTGACCGCAAGACGGGTAAATGCATCTTCATTACCCAGTGGGAGAGTGAGGAGGATATGCTCGCTACCGAAAAAAGCCGCTTCTTCCAGGAACAAGTGGTTAAATTCATCGGTTTCTTCACTAAAAATCCGATCCGCGAAGCTTATGAAGTGGTTTTTGATGATTAATTGTGAGATTGCTGCGTTTCGTTCATAACGAAATTTAATTTAGGAGATTGCCACACTACGTTCGCAATGACAACTTTAGGAGATTGCTGCGTTTCATTCGAAATGACAATTTTATCATACAAGATTGCCAAGCCTGTTCCGAGCAGAGCGAAGGAATCCCACCCCACCTCACAATGACACATTAGAAAGACTGCCGCGTTGTACTCGCAATGATACATTATAAAGATTGCCAAGCTGTGCTAGCAATGACACATTGGTAAGGCTGCCGCTTTTTTTATACAATGACACATTAAAAAGATTGCTGTGCTGCGCTCGTAATGACATCAAATCTTGAGATTGTCAAGCTGTTCCAATAAGAGAGAAGGAATCCCATCCCTTCTCGAAATGACAACTAAGTAGAGGAAAAGCCATGTTCACTAAAAGTTTTAAGATTGATAGCTACTCTGTTCAATTGTATGCTGTTGACAGGAAGGGAGGCAGAACCCGGTGGGGAGATAAAACAATCCTGTTGTATTCGAAAGGGAGGGAGGTTGCCCAGGCTGTCTTTGCCAGAGAAGGCTGCAATCCGCCCGAGCCCTATTTTTCAGGCGATAAAATATTTTATTTTGCCCATGCCTCTCAGTATGAGGCAGTGATGGATTTACTGCGCAACGAGAAGGAAGTTTACATTTCCTGGAAACCTGTTTCCGACCCTAAAGAGCCGCAAGACGGAGACGCTTTTTTCCATTCAGGTTCAAAACCGGAATAGAGTGGGGATAATATATCGAGAAGCTGAAAAAGGAGTCTACCTTTCTTTTGGCGTAGTCAAAATTTTTTCTGAGGGATTACCGCACTTCTTTCGCAATAACAATTTTTTCATACGAGATTGCCACACTACGTTCGCAATGACATTCTATCCGTAAGAGATTGCCGCACTACGTTCGCAATGACATTCTATTCATACGAGATTGCCACGCTGCGCCCGCAATGACACAAAAGGAAGTTCTCCTTTTCAATATGAGGAATATCTGCACTGCGCTAGCAATGACACCAAAAGCGGTTATTCCTTTTTTTCTAAAAATGGGGGCTGTCCCCAATTATCCAACGACACAAGAAAGCTATGACATAGAAAGAGGCGTTTTTTTTATTAGGGATTGGGGCGCTGCGTAAAATTGGGGACTGTCCCCAATTATTAAAAAAGGGGCCTGTCCCCTTTTTTAGCCGGTGGCTTGGGCCAAAAAGTAATCGGGGATGTTAATCTCGTACTTCTCTGGATTCAAAACTTTTGTAATAGTCCTTTTGAACTGACGGCTTCCAGCTTTCTTCTCTGCCAGGTCAACAATCTCTCCATCAATCCTGTGTTTTTCATTATCCGTAATCAACTTTACCTTGGGGCGGAGCATCAAAGCTTGCTCCGGGTTTGTTTCGACGACAACACCAATCTCCCCAGTGTTCAAAGACACAAGGCTTCCCACAGGAAAAACGCCTATCATGCCGGCGAAGACTTTGAGCAGCAGAGTATCGTATTCCTCTCCAATTTTTTCGAACATCATAGACAGGGCCTGTTGTCTGGTGAAAGAGAAATCTCGATAGATTCTTTTTGTCGT
>CAYFVQ010000160.1:0-11928 GCA_964346585.1 uncultured Eubacteriales bacterium
AACTTCAGCCCGGACACGCCCAACATGGAGTTCCCTTTTTCGGTGAAACCGGATAAAAAGCTATCGCTCCAGGATGTGATCGACATCACCCGGGACAAATACCAGGGAACACCGTTTGATCCAGCCGAAGGCCTGAGGGGTGGCCCCTTCGCCAATCCCAACTACCATCCAAGGCCTGTCCGAGCGGGCGAAAAAATTTACAACACGCCAAGAACTATCAGTGTCAATCGCGCCGAATACACCACCGTGACCCAGAGCCGAAGCTGGCTGCCCAATGCGATCGGAGGAATCGTCTGGCTGGCTTTTGGCGCTCAGGACACTTCATGCTACATGCCTCTCTATGCAGGAATCACAGAGATCCCGCACTCCTTCAGCATCGGAGACCACTGGGTATTCAACAGAGAATCTGCGCGTTGGGCGTTTGACTATGTGGATTTTCATGCCCTGGTGGCCTACTCCCACGCCATCCAGGACATCAAAAAAGCCCAGGATAAATGGGAAAAAACTGCCATTGAGAGAGTCCCATCCATCGATATTTCAGCCAAAGAGCTCTACAAGCAGGACCCGGAACTGGCCATCAATTTCTTAACCGATTACTGTCTGAACAACGCCAATAAAGTCATCGAAGCCTGGTGGGAGCTCGGCGACCAATTGCTCGTCATGTACAACCATCTCAGCATCTATGACACGCAGACCAGAGGCCGCTCCAACCTGCCGTATCCTGAATGGTGGGTCGAGGAAATTGCTAAATACCATAAACTGAAGCCGAGAAAAGGCAGGTAATCCATGATTAAAAAAGGAGCCATCCATCCGCATTTTTCAAATAACATTTTGTGGATGGGTTCAAATGTTAAGGATAGGAATTTTAAGCATCTTTATTTAAAATAGATTCCATCATTCAAAACCATTAAGGAGGATAAAAAGTGAATAAGAAAAAATTATTATTACCCTTCGTGATGTTGGTTTTCCTCGTGATATTTTTTCCTCTTTCCGTTTATACGACTTCAGAATGTGAAAACTGTGACACAGATTTTCCCCGGGACGGCTGCACAGTCATCTTGGTCGGGAAAAAAGCCTCTGTGGACGGCTCAGTGATGACAACCCATACCTGTGACTGCAGCTTCTGCGACTGGACGTGGCGGTACGTCCCGCCGGCAGACCATGAGCCCGGAGCCACACGAAAAATCTACCACGCTTCCCAGTATAAGACCTGGCATCCCAAGGAAGGACTCAAGTGGGAAAAAATCAAGGAGGAATTCACAGGGCTTGAGATTCCTCAGCCTGCCCGGACTTACGGGTATCTTCACGGAATGTTCGGGTACATGAACGAAAATCAGGTCGCCATTGCTGAATCCACCATCGGATGCCACGACAGGATGAAAAATGAAACTCCTTCTGCCAAGATCGACCTGACAGCATTGACTATGCTCGCAATGGAAAGAAGCAAGACGGCCCGTGAGGCGATCCAAATCATGGGGGAGATTACCGAGAAATATGGGTACGGGTTTTATGATGACGGGGAGATGCTGGCTGTATCCGACCCGAATGAAGTCTGGATCTTCGAGATCATGCCTGTCGGACCATTGTGGACACCCAAAACCGGGAAGCCTGGTTCCATCTGGTGTGCCCAGAGAGTCCCGGATGACCATGTCAGCGTATGCCCGAATGAATCCCGGATCGGGGAAATCGACCTCAATAATCCCGATTATTTCATGGCATCCTCGAACGTCATCTCCTATGCTGTGGAACACGGGTACTATGACCCTGATAGTGGGGAGCCATTCAACTGGAAGAAGGCTTATTCTCCCAGTGAGTACAGCGCCTGGAGCAGTCAGGGAAGCCGGGCTCGCCTCTGGTGCCTTTTTAATGTGATGGCGCCATCCCAGAAATTCAGCCCAAGAACGCTCAACATGGAACTCCCCTTCTCCGTGAAGCCGGACGAAAAACTCTCTGCACAGGATGTGATGGACCTCACGCGATATAAGTTCGAAGGGACACAGTTCGACCCGGTGAGAGGGCTTCAGGGTGGGCCGTTCAAGAATCCCAATTACCTTCCACGGCCGTTCAAACTCGACGACAAGACCTACAACACTGCCCGCTTCGTCGGCGTCAACCGCGCCGAATACGTGACCGTCACACAATGCAGAGACTGGCTTCCGAATCCAGTCGGGGGGATTGTTTGGCTGGCTTTCGGCGCCCAGGACACTTCCTGTTTCGTACCCCTGTACATCGGTATCGATGCCATCCCAGAATCATTCATGATCGGAGACCACTTCGTATTCGACCGCAAAGCAGCCCGTTGGGCATTCGATTACGTGGATTTCCACACTCAAGTGGTATACTCCCATGCTATTAAGGACGTTCGGCAAGCCCAGGAAAAGTGGGAAAGCAGCGCAGTCACGCGGACTCCGACCATCGACAAAGTCGCTGAAGAGCTCTATAAGCAGAATCCAGAAATGGCCACTGAGTTTCTGACCGACTACTGCATCAACAACGCCAACAGAGTCATCGATGCCTGGTGGGAACTGGGTGACCAGATACTCGTCAAATTCAACCATCTCTGGATATACAATACTGAGACACGAGAAACAAGCCGTCTGGAGTTCCCTGAATGGTGGCTCAGAGAGCTTGTGAAATACGACAAATTGACCGCTCAAGAAGACCTCGAAAAGAAAAAACCAGAGAAGAAAACAAAGAAGAAGAAAAGAAAAAAATAAACCTGTCATTGCGAGCGAAGTGCAACAATCTCACTCACTCGTCATTGCGAGGAACAAAGTGACGTGGCAATCTCATAAGAAAAAAAATTCTTATGAGGAGAAAGGTAAAAAACAGGAACTGTATTGACCGTATAGAAAATATAACTTTAATATGAATGAATTCTCTTCTAATATAAGGAGATGGTGGTCAAATGAAAAAACACAAAATATTATTCACGGCTCTGACATTCTCATTCGGGCTCATCTTCATTCTTTCAGCATCAGAACAGGATGAAACAGAAGTCCTCAAAGCCAATCTGCCCATACTCACCACTTCTGCCGGCCAAAGCAATGATGTGGTAACCATGAACATCATTCTTGAAGAGGCCGGTATCAAATTCGACTACTGTGATGTGCCGACTGTCGATTTGATCGAAACTGGAGTCGGGCTGGCCGATAAAGAACCCGGCCCCGGTTTTCATGTTGAAGTTTATACTGACCTTGAAAAATTTCCGAAGGGAACACCTTACAAAACCATGATCGTGGCCATTGGCGCCAACTTGAAAGGAATGGGAGCCTCAGGACTCACAGTCAGCGCAGAAGAAAGCCGCTTGAAAAAGATCATCGATCACTGCAAGAAACAGGGAATCTTCATCATTGCCACTCACGTGGGCGGAGCCGCGACAAGAGGCGCCCCCGGAAGCGACAACGAGAAGATGATCGATGCTGTCGCTCCCTTTGCAGACTTCCTTATCGTCACAGCAGACAGCAATAAGGATGGACGCTTCACGAACATCGCGAAAGACAAGGGGATTCCTCTCACACAGATTGAATACGCCCTGGACCTCGTCGACATCTTTAAACAAGTTTTCAAGTAGAAGAAAATAAACAAGAAAGTCAGCCTGTAGATTACCTGGTCAAACTATCCAATCGACCAGAGAATCGGATAAATATTACCCACTTTTTTTGTCTAATCGATTCATAAAAAACATTTTTTGCTAGTGAACTTTTTTCTCTCAATTCCGTCTAATACTAAAAAGGTCTAGTCTATGAAGATAAGGAGGTTCATATGAAATTCAGGATTATTTTTGTGGCAGTATTCTTCCTGTGTGTTTGCTTTACATTTGCCTATGAAGATGTGAGGAACCTGAGTCTGTCGGCTAAGGGTATTGAAGAGCTCCAAATCGATTGCGGAGCTGGTTTTCTCAAAGTCAACGGCCAAAAGGGCCTGACAGATATAAAAGTGGAGGCAGAAATCGTGCTCGAAGGAAAAAGCGAGAAGAATGCAGAAGATTTTCTCAAGAAATATCTTGTTCTGTCTCTTGAAAAAAGAGGACGCCGAGCCGTTTTAACAAGCGGCTTTAAGGAGTATCGCTCTATTTTTTCCTTCGGAAGCAAACTCATTAACCTCACAGTGAGCATTCCTGCAGAAATGGATTTAGATGTGGACGATGGATCAGGCTATATAAAAATTGCAGATATTGTGGGAGATCTTGTAATCGATGACGGCTCTGGCAGTATTGAAATCGTGAATATTAAAGGAAATGTAAATGTGGATGATGGATCGGGTGAAGTCGAATTAGAGGAAATTACAGGAGATGTGGATGTGGATGACGGATCGGGTGAAGTTTCAGTCGAAGGAGTTTCAGGCGACGTCTCAGTGGATGATGGTTCAGGATCGATCACTATCCGGAATATTGGAGGAAGTGTGACTGTACGTGATGGTTCCGGATCCATCACCATTGATGGTGTTGAGAAGGATGTGTATATCCCGAGTGATGGGAGCGGAAGCGTCAGACTCAACAACGTCAAAGGAAAGGTGAGGTATTAAAATTTAAACTTCCACTTGTTCAGGCTATTATTGTTGTTGGTTCGATTATTTTTCCCTTTTTAATTGAAAAGACTTATTCGGCCGCAGCACATTACCACTCGAATTTTCAAAGTTTAAGAAACGAGTCTCTCTATTCTCTAAAGTTCCGGCTGCTCAGTCTTCCATACCGATTCAAAGATATAACTCCCCGAGTCAACGCTAAAGACTGCAAACCCTCTTTCCATTCTCAGGAATTGGACTCCTTCTGAATCTTTGACAGGCTGACCGCTTTCTGTCACTTGAGATATATCCTCTGTAGGAATATAGACAAAGGCTGAGGTGTTGGCTGGGATAGTGACGTCCATAACCAGTTTGCCATTCTCGAGTTTCCAGCCGCTCCCAATCTTTCCATGAATAGAATTGTATTGGGCTCTCGTATATTCCAATCCTCCGCCAACATGAGGATGAATCTTAAATCGTTTGTAAGCCGGGACTTCAGGATCGAGGTCGATTCCGGCCACGAAGCGGAACAACCACTCTCCCACTGACCCGAAGGCATAATGATTGAAAGAGTTCATCCCCGGGTTCTGAAAACCTTTCTCCTCTGTCCAGCCGTCCCATCGTTCCCAGATAGTCGTCGCTCCCTGTTTGATGGAATAGCCCCATGAGGGAAAAGTTTCGTTCAGGAGAAGTCTGTACGCCACATCCGTATAGTCCATCTGAGAAAGAACAGGAAGCAAGTATCCAGCGCCGACAAATCCGGTGGAGAGATGCCAATCTCGCTGTTTGATGTTCTCCACAAGGTGTTCTGCCGATCTTGAGCGGAAGTCTTCAGGGACCAGGTTCATAGCCAGAGCCAGAAGGTATCCTGTCTGTGTCTCTCCTTTTATTCGGCCATCCGGAAGGACAAATTCCCTTTGGAAGGCTTCCCGAATATTCTCGAAAAGCTCCTCGTAATAAGAAGCGTCGCTCATTCGTCCGATCACCTTAGCCATCTTGGCCATGAGCCCCGCATCATAAGCCCAATAGGCTGTTGCCAAAAGGTCTTTGGGAGTGTCGGCCTCTATAGACAACCAATCACCATAGTTATTGCCGGTCTTGTTCCTGCGAATTAAATCAGGGTTGGCTTCCCGAAGAAAATCCATCCATTTTACCATGGCTCCCCAGTGTTCGTTGATGATCTGGGTGTCTCCGTATACTCTGTGGACGGTCCAGGGTACGATGATGCCCGCATCCCCCCACGCCGGCGCAGCCTCGAACCTCATCAAAGCTTTGTCTTTGAGGCGGGGCGCAAAATCCGGAAAAGCCCCTTCTTCAGATTGAGCGTCCACGACATCCCTCATCCATTTGGTGAAAAAAGCAGCAATATCCATGTTGAAGGTGCCAGTCCGGATGAATATCTGGGCATCGCCCATCCAACCGAGCCGCTCGTCCCGCTGGGGACAGTCTGTCGGGATACTGATGTAATTCCCTCTCTGGCTCCAGGTGAGGTTATTATAGAGTTTGTTAACCATCGGGGAGGAACATTCGAAGCTCCCAGCGGGAGGTGCGGCGGAATAAATGGCGCATCCTGTGATGGCGTTTTTTTGTGGAACGCCTGGGAATCCAATGACTTCGACATACTGGAATCCATGGAAAGTGAAACGAGGCTCAAAGACCTCTTCTTCTCCACCTTTGAGAACATAGGTATCTGTGGCTTTGGCGTCGCGGAGATTAGTCGTGTAGATAGTTCCGTCAGGATTAAGGCGCTCCGCATGACGAAGTGTGACTTTTGTGCCGGCTTTTCCTCTCACTTTAAGTTTGACCCATCCAGCGATGTTCTGTCCGAGGTCGAAAACATAGACACCCTTTTTTGGCTCAGTCATTTTGATAGGCTCGATATATTGCATCACCTGGACAGTCTCAGATGGCTGAGCCACGAGTTTGGCTTGAGGCTTATCGACAATTACCACTGGCTTCCAGCCATTTTCGTCGAATCCCACAGTATCCCAACCCGGCATCTCCTTCCGGGCGTCATAGTGCTCACCCATCAGAAGATCAGAGCTGACGATCGGACCGGCCGCACACCGCCAGGTTTTATCAGAGGCTATTATCTCAGTTGTCCAGTCTTCATATTCCACTTCAAGCTGAAGGAGCAGGCTGTTCTGAAGACCGTAATTCCCCCGGAATTTACGCCATCCAAGGTAACCACTGTACCAACCATCTCCGACAACAGCGCCGAGAGCGTTCTCCTCCTGCTTGAGGTTCTCGGTTACATCATAGGTGCGGTACTGGATGCGTTTGTTGTAATCTGTCCATTCCGGAGCAAAAACGTCTTTTCCTATTTGCTGACCATTGATGTGCAGCCTGAAGATCCCCTGCGCTGTAACATAGATAAGGGCTTTCTTTACAGGCTTGTCGAGAGTAAATTCTTTCCGAAACCAGGGTGGAGGCGGACCAGGTGCCAGTTTCTCTGGTTTTAGAAACCGGGGATCTAATTCCATGCCTATCCATGAGCCTCTCCAATCTTCTTCATCCAGAAGGCCCATGGTCCAGAAACCATCCCCAGAAGACTCTCTCATAATCCTGTTATTATCCCAGACAAACACCTTCCAATAGCATTGCATCCGAGAACGGAGTGTTTTCCCTTCGTAGACGATCTGGTTTGTACGGTCGCTCTTCACTTTTCCGCTATCCCAGAGATCACCAATGTCTTTATTGATATTCTCTTCACTCGAGGAAACGATAACTCTGTATGCAGTCTGCTTCAGGCTTCGCTCTGAGGACTCAAGAATCCAGCTCAGGCGAGGTTGGACCACGTCAATGCCGAGCGGATTCTTCAGGTATTCGCATCTCAGATGAGTAATTTTCAAATCTGAAATTTTCCTCTGGTTTTCCTGAGAACAGGTTGATAACAGGACAAGAAGGATTAAAGCTCCGACCCAGGGCCATTTCTTCATCTTAACCTCCTTGGGGTCGCATCTCAACATTCGACATTTTCAATTTTTTGATTATTGCTAGTTCATTATCCAGGAAGATAACAATACTTTCTATTCGGATTCGATCAAAAAATGTTAAAAGGCGATTCCCTTTTTCTTGAGCATTAAAGCTTGCCCCTTTCAACTCAATCCATTTCGCGAAATGTCGAATGTTGAGATGCGACCCCATTCTGTCTTCTTATTCAAGTTTTTTACTCTTCATTCCGATTGGAGCGAAGATAAACCAGAGGATCATACCGATAAACATCAACTGGGCATGATCTTCCCATGACACATCCCCTAAAAACACAAAAAGCGACGGGACGACTGTCAGAACTAAGCCAATCAGAGCCGTGATAATAGCTACAGTGCGCATTTATCCTCCCTCAGGCATAATCCTCATCTGCTTTCTTCTTTGTTCCACGGAACTCAGGAAGACATACAGGACAAGAGCAATAAAGAAGCCGGGCAGACCTTTAAAGAATATCTCCAGAGGGAGCAGGAAAGCAACGACAAGGGTTACCAGCCAGCTTATCCCCGCAGACCAGTTAATCTTGGCGTGTGTAACCTCAGCAAAATTCCTCTTGAGGCCCAGCTTCGGCAGAATCCAGAAATCCGCAAATATAATCGCTCCCATGGGCATGAGGATCAATCCATAAAGTGCAACAAAATCCAAGAGTCTCATGACTAAAGCCGGAAAGCAGGCCGCAATCGTGGTGCCGAATCCGGCAGCGGCTGTGACCTTCCAGCGCTTCCAATTCGGAGAGGCAGCCTGGAGAGCCAGCCCGGCTCTGTATAGCGTCGGATTGGCAGTCGTCCAGCCGGCAATCACCACACACACCGCTCCGGCCACTCCCGCACCCATAAAAGCGATCGGTCCTGGAGCGACAGTCACATCCGCAGCCGCACAGAGGATACCCGAACAGATCCAGGCTACATAATGCCCGAGAAACATCCCAAAAGCACTGGTGAATCCATAGGTCCATCTCCGCGCATAACGGAAAATCGAGAGGTCCGCCATACCGATGTGCATGGCCATGTTGCAGAACCAGGCAAAAAACATCACATGCCAGAAAGTGAACTTCGACTGGCCTTCAATTGGAATCCCGGTCCAGATCCTTTCATTGGCCACACTCCAGAAATCTCCGAAGGCTGTTAATCCCAATTTAGGCAGCACAGCCAGAGCAGCTGCCACGAATACAAGAAACATCCAGGGCGAACAGATCTTGGCAAAATTGGCGAATCTTTCGAACCCGAGAATGGCCAGGCTGGTCACCACGAATCCCACAATAAAGACCACGATTATCCAGGTGATACTGGTGGGAAACATATCCTGAAGCTCTGGCATGGGCATGTTTAAGGGCAGGCCGACAGCCGTGGCAGCGACAGAGATCATGGCTCCTGCCAGAAAACAAAACATCAGGGCATTAACGATGTTATAGATGAATGTCAAATAGGGGCCGCAGATCTTGCGCAGCATCCAGTAGAGTGTGAGCCGGGTTTTGACAGCGATCGGAGCGCAGAGAAAAGCCCAGCTTAAAACAGCCAGGATGTTTCCGACAAGAAGTCCAAGGAAAAGGTCCGGGGCAGAGACTCCGCGGGCTACGAATAGGGCTCCGATGACGAATTCCGTCCCGGCCACATGTTCACCGGCATACATGCCGATGAACTTCCCGATTCCCTGGAGTTTGTCTTTTGAGACAGGCTCCCGGTCAAACTCATAAAGCGCGTCGAGTCGCTCAGTGATCATTGGTAAAAAAGATTAAGCTTTATTTATTTATCGATTTTTGAACACATGATATACAAAATCTACACGAAAATGAAACAGAAAAATCATTTAATTCTAACCTATCACGCAGTTAAATAAGTACACTTCTATTAAGGAGCCCATAATGATGCTTTCTTGGAGTTGCATCACACCATTCTTTTTCATATCATAAATCCACTTGAGTTTAGGCATTGGGCTGAAAGATACTCAATACACAAGATGTCAAAATCCTTTAAACTCATTCTCGACAATTTGAAGTAACGGAGGGATATCATAATGACCATAAAAAAATTAAAAATAATCTTTCATCTCGCTCTAAGCGTTATTCTTCTGCTCACTCTTGTTAACCTATCATTTTCTGTTGAAATCGTGCCCCGGGCCAAGTACCTGGATTATGCCCGGGCTGCGGCAGACTGGACTTGGGAGCACTATGATGAGCTGATCGAAAGGTGGAAACAGCGCTTTGATCCGGAGAGTGTGTTCGGGTACAGACCTCCGGGAGGACTGCTCGAGATGTCAGTCATCTACAGCTACTTGTACGAAAAAGAGAAAAAACCGGAGTATATCAGGCGAGTCAAAAAAATACTCCTCGAATACGGAGACTACCGCTCCCAATATCCGGAATCGTCTGTTAAACAGCGCCCAGACTACGCAGATGGCGTCCCGGCCCTTCCGGACTTTTTCACGGTGATGCGCTATATCCGCGCTTACGACACGCTCAATCGTCTCAAAGTCTTCAACAAATCCGAAAAGAAAAAAATAGAGATAACAATTGCTGAGAGCATGGCCTATCTTCTCCGCACTCAGGAATGGGGGCCGATGAACAGAACAGCGCTCCGGGCAGAGTCATTGGCCTGGGCTGTGCGCGCCCTTCCCAGCCATCCTAACAGTCCCAGGTGGGAGATGCAGCGCAGGGCCCTGGGGGATGACAGCTGGGGAAACTGGCAGATCGAGGATGCCACAATCTACCACGGCGTCTGGCTCTATGCTCTCTGCGGGTATGCGAACGCCATGGACAAAATGGACGAGCTGTTCAAAACGCCAGAGATGTACTACTACGCCCATTATTTTCTCAATTTGATGAGTCCCGCTGGCATGGTCCCGGATTTCGGCGATGCCAACTGGCTCTCGAACTGGCAGCTCTTCCTGGTATTTTTCGAAACCGCCGCCTCTCAGTACAAAAATCCTCACCTGAAATGGGCGGCTTCCACTATTGCCCGAAAATTCATCGACTTTGAGAATCCCACAAATGTGGGTTTGGGCTACATCTTTTTGGACTGTTTTCTCTGGGGAAACGATGACATTCCAGCAGTTTCACCAGTTAGTCTCTCTCAAGAGGTCATGGAAGATGTCCAGGGGAAGAAGATCGTCTTCCGCAACGGATGGAGCAATAAATCAACTTATCTGCTTCTGAATTACAGGGATGAAGGAGACGGCGGCCTCAATTTCCGCGATTATTTAAGGGATACGATACCGGTCGAGGAAGAAAAGATGACTCATGGTCATTCGGATGAAAACAGCATCTCGCTTCTGATGTCCGGAGGTTCTGTGCTCCTTCATGACGGAGGATACAGGGACTATATGCCCAGCGGTCCGTTCGGTGCCTACCGTCAGGATTATTTCCATAACCGGCTGTGTGTGCGTCCGGAGAAAATCTGGATGGGACAGAAACAGGGACAATTCCGGTACAGCATCCGCGATGCGGTTCCGGGTCAGGGCATTCTCGACTTTCTCCACAACGCGGGTTCCTACCGTATTGTCCGCACTCAGAAGATCGATTTCCTGTCACTCCCGGACTTTGACTACAGCCGGACGAGATTCATCGATTCCAACATGGGGTATGAGTGGGATCGAATCATAACTTATGTCAAAGACCTGGAAGTTTTTGTGGTGTTCGATGTCTTTAAGTCACGGAAAGAGGAATTCTTCACACTCGCCAACCTCTGGCATACACGGAAAATACTGGAGCAAGGGGAACACTGGTATGACACAGTTTACGACAAAATCCAGAATCGACAGCTATCCCAGGACAGGCATCTCCTCATCGTTTTTCCTCTGACCCATTACCGTCTGCAGGGAGTGGAACCTGAAAAACGCCACTATCAGGATGAAACGCTCATCCATCAGACAACAGCCCAGCATTTCGAGCTGGGAGAAACGGTGAGCTTTGTCACCGTGCTCATCCCCCACTCTTCGGGAGAATCTCCACAGAAGCTAGCCGAGCAGGTCAGTCTCCTTCCCGTCTTGCCCGAGAGATCAGGCCTTGGAGTTCAGATCAGCAGGGGAAATAAAACAGTCATCGTGGGCGTGAAGAATGACCTGAGAATGGATATTGCTCGTGACTGGCGCCGGCCCAGATACACCTATGAGTCTGGTAAAATCAATTTCGGTGATATAGAAACAAACGGCGATTTTGTTTTTGCCTCCACAAAGGGGTCAAAACTCAATTACACGATCGTCAACCTGACCAAAGCGCTGTACAAAGACAAAGTTCTCGTTGAAGCCAAGTCGGGATTTTTCGGACTGGCCTTTGACGGAAGTCCTGAAACGACAGGTGTCGGAAAGCTGCGCTACTGGCGGGATGAAGCAGAAATCAGGAAGAAATAGCGAGCCAAAGTTGAGTGGCATAATTTCTGTATGAGATTGCCACACTTCGTTCGCAATGACACATAAAGCGAAATAAAAATTGGGGACAGT
>CAYFVQ010000161.1:0-16133 GCA_964346585.1 uncultured Eubacteriales bacterium
TCCAAAAATCTCTTCTGCGGACGCGGGAATTACCCCACATGAAACTTTCGGTGTGCCACTTTTCATCGTGTATTTTCATCTCCTGCGGTGAACCAAGCCGGGCTAAAATAGGCATGACCCCCGGAATCGGCTTTTCTTCCCGGATTTTTATGTATTCCAGCACTTCATTGCAGAGCTCCAGGAATTCATCCGGTCGGGCAATATTGATGTCCCCTGTTCCGCGAACAGCTATCGCCTTTAATCCTTTGTCTCCCATGACGGCCCCAATTCCGCCCCGGCTGGCACTGCCCTTGCCCTGCTCGATAGAGGCAAAATAAACCCTGTTTTCACCGGCCAGGCCGATGGCCGCCACCTGGGCTTTGGGCTCATTCAACTCCTGCCGAATAAGATCTCCAGTTTCAACAGCGCCTTTACCCTTTAGGTGAGAGGCGTCACGTATTTCGACTTTGTCATTGTTTATCCACAAATAAACCAAACTGGGGGATTTGCCGCGAAAGATCACTTTATCATAGCCAGCATATTTCAATTCCGGTGCCCAAAATCCCCCCATCATTGAAAAGGCCATTAATTTGGTCTGAGGAGAAATTGTGGAAACAATGGTCCGGTTGCAACCGGTGGCAGGTGTGCCGCATAAAAGACCGGCAGCAAATATCAGTAGATTATCGGGAGAAAAAGCGTCGATTTCAGGAGGAACTCTATCCCACAATATCTTGGCGTTCGTACCGAGTCCCCCCAGATAAAGCTCGGTTTCTCTGGGGTCGGTCGCAACCCTCTCGATGCTTCCCCGGGTGAGATCAACTTCTAAATTATTCCCTGTCTCTGCGTACCTCATATTTTTTCCTTTTTATTCATTCAAAAGTGTTCCATTCATTTAAAATATTTAGATCCATCGAGATTTTTCCTTGGATGCTTTTTATCAAGAAAATTGCTCCTTATGTATTCAATTCTTTTTCAAGAGGGATCATGTTCAACATATTGAATCCCAGTGATCTAAAGAATGAGATCAGATCACCCGTATACCATTCCGCCATTGTCCGGACTCTTTTAATCCCTCTCCGCGCAAAATGCTCGAGGAGGGCTTCTCCCAGCTTTCTGCCTATTCCACGTCTTTGAAAATCAGGATCCACACCCAAGATTCTGATCCATCCGGTTTTTTCTCCTATACCGAATTCCCAAATTCTTATTTCTCCGATGATGTATCCGACGATATTCTCATCAAGTTCCGCTCCGAGGCTCATCATGGGGTCACTGCGTTCAATGTTGTATCGTGTTGCCTCTTTTAAATATTCCATTCGCTCTTCATTGATTATCCCCAATTTCCCTTCAATCCGCTTTTCGATTTTCACAATATCTTTAATATTATCCAGACTGAGCGGTCGTATCTTCACTCCAGAGCTGGCCTCTTTCCACAATTTTGTCCTGCCAACTGTCCTGTACATCACGAGCTTTTTGGCATTCAAAATCTGAAGATATTTGCTGACCGTGTGCCTCACGAGGTTCAATTTTTTCGCTATCTCATCCACCTGCATCCCATCCGGAGAATCTTTAAGCAGGGACATTATCTCTTTTTCAACTTTACTCATTTTCTTCCTTTATGGTTACCAATAAAAATTAATAAGACGGTGAAAATCTTGCACTAAATTTAGATTTTCCCCTTATCATTTCTACCTCTACTTGATTTTTTATTACCATTTCTGACATTAATGCATTTCATGGTAACCAATATTTGTTACTAATATAGGTATAAATTGAAACATTGTCAAGAGGTAAATATAGATAATCCATCGACTTCCATGTCTATCGAAATTTCATATTGAGATTTTCTCTTCAGACAGACCGTCTGAATTACAGCTGGAATAAATGAATGAGACTTGATAATTTAGCACTTGCAATGCACTACAAAATAAATATAAAATAATTATGAAAAAAGTACGATTTGAATGGGACAGAAGGAAAGATTTAGCCAATTTACGAAATCACGGTGTTGCGCTTGATGAGGCGAGAACTGTTTTTTGCGATGAAAATGCCATTGAATTCTATGGCGAAGATCATTCTTTGAAGGAGGCCCGCTTTTTGATGCTAAGATTGAACTCAAAATTGAGGATATTGCTTGTAATCTATTCAGTGACGGAAGGAAAAAATGAAGATATTATCAGAATAATATCTTTCCGAAAATCAACAAAAAACGAACAAAAAATCTATTTTGAGAGATTAATATGAAAAAAGAATATGATCTTAAAAAGATGAAAAGTCGAAAAAATCCCTATGCAAACCGTCTGAAAAAACAGATAACTATCCGTTTGGATAATAACACTATAGAGTATTTCAAAGAGCTTGCCAGAGAAACGGGATTCTCATACCAGACGCTTATCAATCTCTATCTGAAGGATTGCGCTGAGAATCGTAAGAAGCTCAGAGTTCAGTGGATTGAACACAGTACTTAAACAGCCCTCAAGGTGGAAAAGAGAATCACAAATTATAAAAACATCAGAAACCAGGCCATCATATTAATAATAGGTCACATAATAATTAATGATGCGGCGTTCTATAATTTTTTTGATGAATTTCTAGCTTAAGCCCTCTTATGCCGGGAGTACAACAAGATCAGGCTGATCGACATCAACAGTGTAGATGGAAACGCTGAGCCCAGACCTAACGGAGAGATGGCGACAAGAAGGATGATTCCACACAGAATCCCTATTAAAAAGGGCTTTTCCTTAAAGAACAGAAAAGCGCCTACCAAAATCTGGCCTAAGGCGTTCAAGGAAACGATCAATGACGTGTAGGAGCTGAATATGCCATAAATGAATTTTTGATAAAGACCCACTGCATTTTGTCCATATTCTACATATGCTTCTGGATTTGAAATCCCTGTATATATATTGAATATTCCGGCGAGTATGAAGATTATCCCTCAGGCCACCTTTCCAATTTTTAGCCATTTGTAACAGATTAAAATCAATAAGAAAGCAACGATATGAGTGGTGACATAGGGAATCCAAACATCCTGTAGATCCATATCCGCACTTCTTCCTGATATTAGGTAAAAATTTCCTGAATACTAGTTTTCATGCCTCTACGTATCTGCTTAAAATTGGCTTTTCTCCTGATAGAATTTTCCCCGGATTATTCCTGCTTTTTTATTTTCTTCATAGTCTTGATCAATTTCCCGAATTGCTTATCTTTGTGCCGCTTCTCTAAATATGACATTTCATAATATTCGGACTCTTTACGTATTTTTAGATAGTTTTGATGCCGTTTTTCGGATAATTCCCCATTCTTCACAGCTTCTATAACAGAACAGCCCGGCTCACTTGTGTGGGTGCAGTTTTTAAACCGACAATTCTGTGCCAGGTTTGATATATCCTTAAAAGTTACCTTTAATCCTGTTTCAACTCCTATATTGCCCAGTTCTCTCATCCCGGGCGTATCAATGATCATCCCACCCTGCTCAAGAATTATGAGCTGTCGACGAGCTGTGACATGCCTGCCTTTACCATCTTTGTCACGAACGGCATTTGTTGGGAAAATATTTTCCCCGATGAGTCTATTTATTAAAGTTGTCTTTCCCACCCCAGATGACCCTAGCAGACAATACGTTTTGCCACGTTTGAGTATTCTCTGAATATTTTCCAATCCTTCACCAGTTTTATTACTGAAGGCTACAATTTTATAGTCGGGATTCGTTCTTTTGATCTCGCTAATCTCTTGTTCCAGATCTTCTTTGGAGATTAGATCACTTTTGCTCAGCAATATCACAGGTTTGATATGATTTTCATTGGCCATTATCAAATATCTTTCGAGTCTTCTGAGATTAAAATCAAATTCTGTGGATTGGACGATGAATGCAACATCGATATTGGATGCTATCGGTTGATGTTCGATTTTTCTACCCGCCACTTTTCTCTTTAAGAGTGATTTTCTGGGCAATATCTTGTGGATAATGGCGAGAGTGCCGTCATTGAAGTATTGCACATAACTCCAATCACCGGCTACCGGTAAATCGAGATTCGATTCGGCTCCGTACATTAATTTTCCTGTGACTTCTGCTGGAATCTCTGCCTCTTCATTTCTTATTAGGTAATTATCTTTATTGACAGCTGTAACGCGAGCTAAGCTGTACTCAGGATGTATAGGTCCTTGAAATCTCTCTTTAAACCAATCACTAAATCCCAGATCTTCTAGTTTCATAATGGATATTTCTCTAACTGTAGTATTATGCGCCATTTCTTTATCTTTAATCAATTTTTCTTCAGTTTCTTAAAAACAGAATAGAAAAAGGCCGTCCGCTGAATTCCTGTTTCACCGGTTCGAAGCTGTGTCAGGACTGATTGTAGGGGTCAAGTCAACCTTTTTTCTCTTAATGGAAATGAAGTAAAATAATTAATTTCGCGCTAATTTCTTGAGCCATTCTTCCATCATTTCTAAATATTCAAGCGCATAGTTCTGCCATTCCTTAGAGCTTCGGCTTCTTCTTTCTTTCATGCTTCCAGTTTTGCATAAAATGATGTTATGGTCAGCGTTGGAGATAAGCTCCACTCTAAAATTTTTATTTCCTGCTTTTGTTAATGCTTTTTTATAAGCTTCAACTCCCTGGACGGGATCAACTTGAGTGTCTTTTTCGCCAAAAAAAGCAAGAACTGGAACGGTGATTTTTTCAATAATATCGATGGGATTGTAAAAAGCTTCGCTTTCTGGAGAATGAGGCTTCCAGTTTGTTTCATCCCAGAGGGCAGAAACGAATCCCATCTCTCTCTGCACAGGATTGTCATACAGCGGCTTGGCATGTTTAATATACTCTTCGAAAGTCTTAGCATAAAAAATTTGAATAAAGTGGTTCTCAGCCTGCCTGGCCTCTTCTTCCGTTACACCCTCAAATTCAAGCTGCTTCCGTATGAGATAGGCTGTTTGATGGATGCCACCCTCTCCTGCACACCCGACCATTATCATAAAAGAGATATCTTCCGTTTTAGGATAAGCCATAGGTATCACATAACCCGCCTGACTGATTCCCCAGACACCGATGCGGTTGGAGTCAATGCTTGGATGGCTCTTGACATGTCTGATCGCATCCAAAAGGATTTCCGCTCGTTCTGCTCTCAAGTGCGCCTGACTGAATTTCCCAGTGGACTGGCCGAATCCAGGTTTATCCCACATCAGAGTTGCATATCCGGCCCGGAGAAAACACTTTTTTAAAGTAAAAAAGTAACTCTTATAAGCCGGTCCGTCTCCGTGAACCATGATGACAAGCGGATGTTTCCCGTCACTTAACGGTATTCTCAACTCTCCGACAACCTTAAAATGGCCGGATTCGAAAACGAATTTTTCAGTATCGTGGCGGATCACTTGGTCTGAAATCATGGCATGGATGGCAGGAATAACTGTGAGCGTACCAAAGATAATAAGTGCGGTATAAGCCCTTCTTGTCATTTATTTCTCCTTTGAAATAATATTATGCATAGGGTGAGCTGAAGTGCAACTTCCAGTCAATTCCGTAGTAATGTAGACGCAGGTGAAGTATCAATAGTTCCACTTCAATTAAATGAAAAGCTTCATTTTATTGATTCTTTAACCCTGTTTCAATATTCTTTAGCTATGAGAAAACACAAAGCAATTCTTTTATTACTGACTGTGTCTTTGATATCATCCTGTATTTTCCAAACCGGGAGGAAATCAAACTCCCTCAAGCTCTGGTACGGACAGCCCACGGAAATCTGGGGGGAGGCACTGCCTATAGGGAGCGGACGACTGGGAGGTATGGTGTTTGGAGGAACCTCCACAGAACGGATAAGCCTCAACGAGGAAAGCCTCTGGGCGGGCCGACCGGAAACCAATGATGTCAATCCGGAAGCATACAAACACCTGCTCGCTATCAGGGAGGCGCTTTTCGAGGGAGATTATGCCCGGTCCGATGAGCTGAGCCGAAAGCTCCAGGGGCGGTTCACCCAATCCTATGCGCCGTTGGGAGACCTCTATATCCATTTTGACGGGATAAACGAAGTGGAAAACTACAGACGGGAGCTGGATATATCCAATGCCGTCTGCAAGACACAATTCACCAGCGGCGCTACTTCCTACACCAGGGAGGTGTTTGCCTCGGCGCCCGATGAGGTGATTGTGGTTCACATGACAGCTGAGGGTGATGGGCGCCTCAACGGACGGATTGAGCTGACCAGCCAGCTTTTGAATTCCCTTTCTACTACGGAAACCGATCTTGTGATGCAGGGCCGGGCGCCCGCACACGCGGATCCCAACTATTTCGACAGCAACCGGTATGCCAAGGAGGAGGGCTGGAAACCGATCCTCTACGAGAACAAAAAGAGCCAGAAAGGGATGCGGTTCCAAGTCCTCGCCAGTATGAAAAGCAGGGATGGAACAATCAAGTATGAGGGAAAAAGCATCCGCTTCAGTGATGCATCTGAGTTCATGCTTCTCATTTCGGCAGCGACCAGCTTCAACGGTTTCGACAAGGATCCTGACTTAGAGGGAAAGGACGAAGCGGCTCTGGCATCCCGATATCTGGATGAGGCCTTCTCCCAAAGTTTCAAGTCTTTGAAACGGAATCATATACGTGACTATAAAACTTATTTTGACCGGGTTGAGCTGGATCTTGCTGGCCCGGACAGGAATGACATCCCGACCGATGTCAGGCTGAAAGAGTATGCTCAGGGGGCCGAAGACAGCAGTCTTGAAGCCCTGTATTTCCAGTTCGGTCGCTACTTACTGATCTCCTCTTCCCGTCCCGGTGGAGTGGCTGCCAACCTCCAGGGGATCTGGAACGATTTGATGCGCCCGCCTTGGAGCTCCAACTACACCATGAATATCAATGTGGAGATGAACTACTGGCCGGCTGAGGTGAGTAATCTTTCGGAGCTGCATGATCCTTTTTTCAGCCTGGTCAAGGCGGTGGCCGCCAACGGGACATTTACAGCCAAAAAGACCTTTGGCGCCGGCGGCTGGTGTGGCGGGCATAACTCGGACATATGGGGCCACTCTGACATGGTTGGCAACCTTGGAGAAGGGCATCCGGTCTGGTCCATCTGGTACATGAACGGGCCCTGGGTGTGTCAGCATCTTTGGCAGCACTACCTCTTTACGGGTGATATGGAATTCCTCCGAAAGACGGCCTATCCCCTCATGAGAGGGGCGGCGGAGTTCTGTCTGGATGTTCTGGTGGAGGATCCGGTCAGCGGGTATCTTGTTACCGCCCCTTCCACATCGCCGGAAAACCTCTTTGTCAATGACGAAGGGAAATACTGCTCCACTTCGCTTGCCCCCACCATGGACATGATGCTCATCCATGATCTGTTTTCCAACATGATAAGCGCTATAGATCTGCTGGATATTGACAGGGAGATGGCGGATAAACTGGAGAAAGCGAGAGCTCGTCTTTATCCCCTACAAATCGGGTCAAAGGGCCAGCTCCAGGAGTGGTATAAGGACTTCAAGGAACAGGATCCACACCACCGTCATTTCTCCCACCTTTGGGGATTGTATCCGGGCAATCAGATTTCGCTACTGTCCGACAAAGATCTGGCCAACGCCTGTAGAAAAACACTCGATCTTCGAGGTGATGAAAGCACGGGTTGGAGTACGGCCTGGAAAATAGGCGCTTGGGCCCGGCTTCTGGATGGTGACAGGGCATACAAGATTCTGCGCAACCTGCTGCGCCTCGTCGAGCAGGGAAAAAAACGCCAGGATAAAGGCTATCAAAGAGGTGGAGGGACATATATCAACCTCTTCTGTGCCCATCCTCCCTTTCAGATTGACGGGAACTTCGGCGGCACGGCCGGCATGGCTGAGATGCTGCTTCAGAGCCACGACGGGGCCATCCATCTGCTTCCGGCCCTTCCGTCCGGCTGGAAGGACGGCCAGATCAAAGGCCTGAAGGCCAGGGGTAACTTCGAAGTGGAAATCATTTGGCAAAACGGAACTCTGTCCAAAGCGACAATACTTTCAAAAATCGGAGGGCCCTGTCGCATCCGCTCGGCCTGGCCGCTTGAGATAAAAGGTGCCGAACCCATGACCAGCCGGGATCACACATATTTCACCTATTCCCTTGATACAGCGGTAGGCCAGGTTATCATTATCAACAAAACAGATTAATTCTTTGAAAAGTACGTTTTTAGGACAGGAGAGAGAAATTCCGAAAGTTGTTGAAAAGAAAATTGAGGGACGATACAGGATTTGAACCTGTAATTTTTGCCGATTGAGTGATAGTCTGAGAAGGTTTATCTTTTTAAGAAATTTTTGATGTCTTCATGAGTCCCGGCAAGTATAAATTCGACAAGGTCGCCTTTCCATCGGAAAAGTATTCTGAGTCTGAGTCCCTTTCTAATCTCCCAGAAATTCTTTCTCAGATTTTTAAGGCCCAACCCTGTGGAGAGACTGCGACTACTCGATAGCCTATCTATCAGATTTATACATAACTCCTTAATTTCTTGTTTGGTTTCGGAGGGAAGCGATTTTACAGATCTGTCAAAGGAGGGTTTGAATTCAAATCTCATAAGGAATCGAGATGTTTCTTGGCAGATCGGGCGGTCTTATATGCTTTTCCTTTTTCCGCCACCATTTTTTCGATTTTTCTCCATTCCTTTGCGGTATAAGCAGGTTCCTCGATAATCTTGCATGGTGATAAAAGAACACCCTTTTCAGTAACTTTAAATATGACTGTTGATCCGGATTCTAATTTGAGAATCTCTCTTATGATTGAAGGAATCGTCACCTGTCCTTTTGATGTGACTTTAGCGGTTTCTGTGTAATCCATGTTATCTCCTTACTTCCTTGAAATCTTACAATCCTACATACATACAATAAGCAATGTCGAGGATAATGTCAAGATGAATGATGTAGAGGGGCCAAGAATAAAAAGGAATGGTGGGTGATACAGGATTTGAACCTGTGACTTCTACCGTGTGTTAAAAGGCACAAAAATAACAAAACGAACCACGCAACTGGCAAATCGATTATGTTGACCAAAAACATCCCTCTCGAAAATTCTATCAGAGTTACTGACAGCATCTCCTGAAGACCTTGCCTTTAAATTCGTGGTACAGTATCTTAAGAAAAATGCGCACAAGGTGGTGTTGCCTTAGTTGCGGGATGTTATTGGATCAATCATGACAGTCAAAAGGAGTATACGATGAGAGTTAGGAATTTTGTGCTGGCAATCGCCATATTAGCTTTCATCTTGATTCCCTCTTCCGGTATTTTACAGAGAACACCGTCCAACACGGTTGCCCGCGCGGAGACGCTCGGGGTGCAAGCTTCAACCCTGGATCACCGAATACCGGCCGATATCATTTTTGAGCAAGCACCTGCTGTAGATGACAATTACAGCCGGGAGTCGCGAGCGGCCATGATCGCTCACCATATAGCCTCAGGTCTCTGGGTGGTCGGACGCCACTATCAGCGCACGCCGGAAGAGGTGTTAGCCCAGGACATCAAACCATTCCGCGTGTTTGGCTGGCAAGATGATTTCGAATATGAGATCGATAGGCAGCGAAAAAGTGTAACCGTTCGCGCACCAGGGATTCCACCGCGAACGGCTGTGTACAACGGGGACCAGGGCTCGACAATTCTGCCAAGAGGAAAAGACAAGGTTTACTTTAAACCGATGATGGTCCCTCGGAATCTGCCAGATGCGGCCGGCGAACCATGGCCGATGGGCGACGCCGGCGCAACAAAACCCGTTCCGGAAGGCGTGAACATCAATGGCATTGTAGATGCCCTCGAATTGGCATTGGCTCAAACTGAGCACAATACCCGCGCCATTGTGGTGGTGTATGACGGCAAGATCGTTGGCGAACGCTACGCACCAGACTGGACCAAAGACACACCTCAGATCAGTTGGTCGCAAGGAAAAAGCATCACGGCAGCCTTGATTGGCGTTTTGGTGCAACAGGGACACTTTGGGCTCGATGATTTCGCGCCTGTCAAAGAGTGGCAGAAGGAAGGCGATCCGCGCCGACAAATCCGCATCCGCGATCTGCTCCGTATGAGCAGCGGCTTGGACTTCGCTAACCTGGGCTTAAGAGGACCAAAATCATTCATCCGGGAAAACGAACATATGCGAATTTACTTCGATGCACTTAACGTCTTCAAACACGCTGTGGAACAACAGGCTGAATTTCCTCCCAACACAAGGTGGCGTTATCGAAACAGCGATCCTTTAACGCTTGGCAAAATCGTGAGAGAGACGGTAGAAGCCCAGGGCGGTGACTATTTAGCCTTCCCACAGAGCGCGTTATTCGACCGGATTGGAGCCCGCAACTTCGTGCTGGAGACTGATGCCTGGGGAAATTTTATTCTCACCGGTTACGACTATGGATCCGCACGGGATTGGGCGAGGTTTGGGCTGCTCCATTTATGGGATGGTATTTGGAATGGCGAGCGCATTTTGCCAAAAGGATGGACTGAGTTCGTCTCCACACCAGCACCGGCTGACAAGAGCCTCAGTTACGGTGGATTATTCTG
The DNA here is from genome assembly GCA_964346585.1 of uncultured Eubacteriales bacterium. Taxonomy (GTDB): domain Bacteria; phylum Acidobacteriota; class Aminicenantia; order Aminicenantales; family Aminicenantaceae; genus SOIA01. Next base: position 10,477 of record CAYFVQ010000161.1, read on the forward strand.
GCTTAACCGCGGCGGTCGGCTGGACCGGATTCCAAAGGGTGCGTACTGGTCAGCCGGATTTATGGGCCAGATTACTATGATCATTCCGTCTCGCAATGTCGTAGTTGTTCGGCTGGGACCCAGCCCTGGTGATTACATGTCATATTTAAACGTTGTCATTGGGCGGATCTTGGAGAACCTGCCAGACAGATAGTCACACATGATGATTGGTAACCCCCCAAGGCCGCTTGGTCAATCTGGTGGGTGAATTTCTGGAGTCGTCAAAAAGGTATGGTGGACGATAAAGGATTCGAACCTGTGACTTCTACTGTGTGAAGCAAGCATATAACGGATAGGTATTTGTAAAAAATCGAACTTAAGAGCAGGGGGAATGAGTTACGGGGACATAAACTGAATTAAAGCTGAATGTATTCTCTTGATAAATGCAATTATTGAGTTATGCATTGTTTCCTCGAAATTACTTTCTACTCCAAGAACTCTTTCAGACTTTTTTTTATAAAATATGTCCAGCCCTCAATACAGCTCTCTCTTTTAAATTCAGGGATGTCCTCTGGAAAATCTTCGAGAACTTGAGCTGTCAACCGAAGCTTTGTCAAATTATTTTCTTTAAACAATTCAAAAACCACGTAGGAATCCCCGGGATAGGCTTCATATTTCCAGTTGTATCTGATCAGTCTCAGAGGAACAACCTCGGTCACTTTCCACAAATGGAGGAAATTTCTATCTCCACTCTGGACATTAAATTGAGTCTCAAATCCAACTTCTGGCTTAAATGAGGGAATGTTCTCGAAAAACCATTGTCGCATTTGGTCAACCTCGGTAATGGCTTTCCAAACGGATTCAATCGATGTGTCAAAAGATTGCTCCACTATAATCGGATCATCGCCTTTTCTCATCATATCTCCGTTTTATTCATTCTATATTATAACAAAACCGTCGCCACTTAATCGGAGATTTTGGAGTGCCGGGGATTTGATGAAATCTCGCCATCATCGGTCCAGATGGCGGTGGAGGAAAGCGATAGTTTCCGCCCACGACCAATAGCCTCCCTGCGCGTCTGCCTGAGGGGATCCGCCGCTGGATTCGCCGTCGATGAGCAGGCCGCGGTTGGCTGTGACAAGGAAGGGGAGGACGGACATGTGGCCGCCCTTCTTGATGATAAGATGCTTGACATCGTAGGGGAACAGGGCCTGCTTCAGCCTGGTCACGATGGCGGTGCAAAAATCTCCTGACGGCCAGATCTGGTCGTCGGTCCCCGATATGAGCAGGATCGGACCGGCGATATTCTCGACGGGAATCACCGCCTTCTTGATTGTGGCCGGGTCGGCCTTGGCCAGGGCATCACGGAAGAAAAAGACGAAGGAGGTGAGTTCGCCTTTCATATACTTCTCCTTCTCCTGGGGAGAAATCCTGAAGGAGATGAAGGGGAGCGGTCGTCCGCCGAGACTCCATGAAGACACCGGCTTGTAATCCGGGGAAAAGAACCTCAGGGTGTGCCCTTCCCACATGTGGGCCGCCGGGGTCATGGCGACGACGGCCCGGAAAGAGCTATTTCGGGAGGCCGCGAGAAGGGCCGCTTCGCCTCCTTTGGAACCCCCTAGTAATCCGAGCCCTCCTGCTTTTACCTTGGGTTGAGCCTTCATCCAGGCTGCGGCCCGGTCAAAGTACTCGAGGGGAATCTCAACAAGCTCCTGGGGCAGGCTTTGATACCCGAACCAGGCCAATGACAAAGCCGCGAAGCCGTTGGCGGCTAAGGCCTGGGCCCACCCTTCGAACAGCCCACCCTCTGATCCCCCGAGGATGATGACTCCAGGGAACGGACCGCCTTCCGCCGGATAGTATAGAAAACCTCTCAGGCCGTCTTGTTCAAGAGGGACGCGGACCAAGGCTTCGCCCGGCCTTTGAAAGACGCAACGGAACCTGGCCGTGGCCGTGGTCCCAATGGAATTCGTGGCTGTCAGGTCCACCATCCAGCCGTTGATCCTGTCATGGCGGTAGGCGACGGGTTTCTTGGGGTCGGAGTTGGTGGCTTTCATGGACCAGAGTAGCCCGAAGATGTCCGCCTCAGCGTAGCCGCCTGAGACAGGCGTCTGGCGTTCCACGTTGACCGCTCCTGACGCGTCGGCTTGGAAGACGGCTTCCGAGGCCCAAAGAATCCTGCGCGCGTCCGTGGAGGTAGCTTTCAGAGTCACACTTTCTCCGGGCTGAAGGCCCGTGACTTTCCAGGAAAAGGGCTCTCCGTAGAGCGCCACGGAGGGAGTGGCGATGATCTTCAGTTTCTTCGCTGTAGCAGCACAGGCGATCCAGCCAATTCCCAAGGATAAGCCCAGCAGGAACACAGCTGTGAATAGCAATCGTTTATTCATAGCGAATCTCCTTTTTTACTTCGTTTTTTGAGCTTCGATCCCACGAAAGACCAGGTTCAGGAACTCGTCCGAATCAACTGTGAGGGGCTTCCTTGGAACCCGGGTTTGACGGATCCTGTTATCCAGGTACCCTTGGGTGGCGTCCCAGAGGTAAAGAAAAACCCGCTTCTCGTCCTTTAATTCGAGATCGCCGGACTCGATAGCCCGCCGGATACCGTGGAACCAGGATTGATAGACTTTGAAACGGGTTCCCCCCAGGCGCTCATACATGATACCGTCTTCCATTTCGAATGAGACGAGATCCGAAAACAACCTGAACATTTCGGGTCGTTCGGCGCAGAAGATGATGTATTCCTTGACCAGAGACTTTAGCAGGTCGAGGGGACGGTCGCCGCTATCCGCTTTGGCTTTTTCGAACCGTGCCGCAAGATCCCTGTAGGTCTCAGCTGCGATCGCCCCAAGAAGATCCTCTTTGTTCTTGAAGAACCTGTAAATCGTTGTTGGGGAATAGTCGATAAGGGCGGCGATTTTCCTCATTGAGACGCTGGCATAGCCCTGCTCTGCAAAAACCTGCAGAGCTGCACTTAGGATCTTTTGCTTCAACTGGGCTCTTTCTCTAGATTTCCTGTCTTTGATACTCATGTTGTGCCTGTAAATATAACGCCGTTATTTATCTTAACAGTGTTATATACGAAAATCAACAATAAAAAGTTCCAAGCCATTCTATAAAAAGAAAAAAAATGTCGGCGCTGTTCTTCGATCCCCGGTTGCCTGATCCCTTCTCTATGGCCACCGCGTCCCGTGGATATCCAATTTGTGACGGAATCCTAGGCCGGATTTTTCTGAACTGTCACAATTCGCTCAGAGAAGAATTCGAAGCTCTCTTGCAGATACAGAGAGTGCTCAGTGAGTATCCCCATATAATAGCGCTCCTCGGGCTCATAACCTGAAGGTTGTTGGTTTAAATCCAATCCCTGCAATCATCCCCATCAAGCCTTCCTGATCTCTAAGTGTAAGAAGCACAAAAAGAAGAAAAAGCAGAGTAAATAAGGGATTACCCCAGTAGACTGTCCAGAATCAGGCGTTTGGATTATCGAAGCTTTTTGAAATTTTTATAGATTTTTCTAGATTCTTGACAAATTATGGTCACAGTTTGGTTACAGTTTTGAGATTAAGAGTTACTTTCAGACATAACTTCAAAGGTTAGAGAAGTCCAATAGCTTTCCCATTCATGAGTTGGTTTTTTAACCCATTCCATATGAGTTAGCCTGATGACATATGGCCCAGTTTTTATCAGCGGGATAGAGGCTTGTCCTGATTCATCTGTCTTTGTTGAGCCGGCAAACTCTTCCCCCCGTCCTGGATAGCTCCAAGCAATCTCTGCATTCGGAAGTGGTTTTCTTTGGAAAAGCACCAAAACTTCCAACTCATCTCCTTTTTTCAATTTGTAGGGATTTACCTTAGGGACGATTTCGATGGGAAGACCTGTTGGTTTTGTCGGAGAATCGTCCATTTTATTTCCGACTTGGATGACTGTCTTTGGATATTTCGAATAATACTCGACTGCGTCTTTATCAAGAATTCCTTCTTTTTTCCGAAGCGCATAAATATGAGGGAGGCCGTCCGCCAGCAAATACTCGTTGAACTCTTTTCCCGTTAATTGGATCTCTTTGGGTTTCAAAGCCGCCACGATGACATACGTCCCTGGTTTTTCAAACGAACAATGCGCCACTAGAGAATGCCCTTGTTCGGCGAATTCATTGATATTTTTTTCTCCGGATATCCCGACAAGCTTGAACAGATCAATTCTATCTGGAGTCACTGCGCTGAGACTGTTCGGGAAGTCCATTCCAGTGTTAGCCAGAATGGTCAACGAATCACCTGGGGCAATCTTGAATTTTTTCGGAACAAGCCAAAAATCATGGGCCGACACCCTGATAAAGACAACGGCAAAACCAACAATGACCAGGAATGTCAATGTTGTCTTTCTCATACTTTCCTCCAAAAATTCGATAATCTTCAGACCGGTTAAATATTCTTGGTGAACTTCTCTTTCACTCTAGCACATCTCTTTTGCTGCTACAAACCGATTGTCTTATTAGTCGCCGATGTGCGCTCCGGAGGGGGAAATTCAATGCATAGAGAAGTTTGTAGAATATGAACAATATTTTTAGTCGAGTCAGCATTGACTCCTGCCCAGTGTTGAGCAGAAAGATTGGGAATTCCACTCTGCTCACTAAAAAAAAGAGCGGATCACGAGTGCCGTGTGCCTTGCCATACGGCATCGGTTGGTTTATAAAAAAAGTGGAGACTGTCGCTAAGAAAATCTGGCATCGAGTTTGACTTCATTTAACGACGGACACTCAATCATTTTTTCCTTCAAGTGGCTGGCCGATAGATTTTTCCAAAGCAGCGATAGCGAGTCGGTAGTTGAATAGCGCGTCAACATAGGAGGTTTGGGATTCGATCAAGGTTCTGCGGGCATCGATCAATTCGAGGCTACTGATATCCCCTTCCTTATAACTGTACATTAACATATTGTAGACCTCTTCGGTTTGGCTCAGGATCTCTTCTTCGAACATCTCGATCTGGCTAGTGGCGGCTACCGCATTAAGATAGGCGTCTTCAACCTCCAACGCAATGGCGTTTTCCAGGTGTTCGAGATCCTTTTGGAGAGCCCTAATATTGGCGTTGGCTTCTGCGATCTCTCCCTTGGCAGGCTGCCAGAAAAAAAGAGGGATGTTGATGGAAAGAGTGAAATCCCACCAATTTCCTTCTCCTTCCATTTTGTGACGGTTAATCCCAATTTCAAAATCGGGGAGATAGGTCTGGGTCGCAAAGCTTTTCTGGAGGTTCTGTCGTTCCAGAGAAAAACGGATCTTTTTCATCTCCGGGCGGAAGGATAGAGCCCGTTGTTTTAAAGTTCCTAAATCGAGATCAATCGGTTTGGCCTTGAGTTCCCCAATGACTTCGAGAGGCTCATATTTCCTGCGGGCCATCAGATAATTGAGGTTGGCTTTAGCCAGCTGGACTTCGTTGTGAATCCTGCGTAAAGCGTTTTCAGCCTTCGCGACTTCCACTTGGGCACGCAGCACTTCGACTTTGGCGACGTCGCCCGATTCGAATTTGAATTGGGCTTTTTGAAGAAAATCCTTGGAGAGTTCCAGGTTCTGCAGTGCATATTTCAGATTCTCTTGCGACAACAACAGTCTATAAAATGCTTGTTTGACCAGGAATACGATATCCAGCTTGAGTAGATCGATCTCCTGCAGTAATTCCTTAGATTCTTTG
>CAYFVQ010000162.1:0-24090 GCA_964346585.1 uncultured Eubacteriales bacterium
GACATGGTTTATGTGGAAGGAGTTGCCAGAAGGATCGCTGAAAACTTGAACAGCTATAAAGTGATCGTGGAGAAGAGCACTGTTCCGGTCAAGACATCGATGTGGATCAAGAGAACGATTGACATGCATAAAAAAAAGGACGAGGAATTCGATGTGGCATCCAATCCTGAGTTCCTCCGGGAAGGTTCGGCTGTCTATGATTTTCTCAACCCTGATCGCGTAGTCATCGGCGTGGAATCAGAGAGAGCCAGGGATATCCTGGTCAAGATATACCAGAAATTCAAAGACCGGCTTCTTGTGACCAACATCGATACGGCTGAACTCATCAAACATGCCTCCAATTCCTTTCTGGCCTTGAAAATTTCATACATCAATCTCATTTCTGAGCTGTGTGAGAAAACCGAAGCGGATGTGGAGCTGGTGGCCAGAGGTATGGGTTTGGATCCGAGAATAGGGGGCCAGTTTCTCAAGGCCGGCCTTGGCTACGGAGGCTCCTGCTTCCCTAAAGACATCCGGGCGCTCACCAGGATAGGTGAAGACTTGGGTGTCAATTTTGACCTGCTGAAAGAATCGGATAAAGTGAATTTAAGAAGAATCGATGTTTTCATGGACAAGATAAAAAAGGCTCTGTGGATAATGAAGGATAAAATCATTGCTGTTTGGGGACTTTCGTTCAAGCCGGAGACGGATGATATAAGAGAAGCGCCGTCGATTAAAGTGATCAAAAGGCTTCTTAAGGGAGGGGCCTCTCTTCGCCTTTATGATCCGAAAGCCATGGAGAACGTCAAACAGGTCTTCCCGGAAAAATCCTCTCAGGTCTATTACGCCAAATCTCCCTATGAGGCGGCGGAGAAGGCCAACGCCTTGCTCATCATAACGGATTGGGATGAGTTTAAAAAGCTGGACATGAAAAAGATTAAAAAGCTGATGGCCAATCCCATAATCCTCGATGGCAGAAACATCTATGAGCCTTCACGAATCAGAGAGCTGGGATTTGAGTATTATTCTATCGGACGGGAATAACTAAGCTGTATTATTCATAATATCTGCCGTTTTTAAGAAAATGGGGACCATCCCTTTTAGTCGTTATATTAAGGAAAAGAAGGACTGTTGTACGTGCTCAGAAATTGGGTGATTCTTTGGACTGTCGGAGACCGCATCAACTTCCATCCCCATATCCATGTATCCGCCTTATAATGTCCAACAGGAACTCCTGATGGATTACATGGGATAAAGGAGAACGCTCTGCCTTTATCTCGGAGGAACCATGAATTATTATATGGATTCAAAGGCCTACCTTCCTGTCAGAACGTTTTCCCAGGGATATCAGTGAGTTCGATAAAGCGGATTTGACACCTATCCAGAGCAAGTTGGTCAAGCCGTTTAGAGTGAAGGAATGTCAGGTTAACCTGGAGTGTTAGCTTGAATGGTGTAAGCCTGTCGACGATCATCACGTCGTTGCGGGAAGGATCGTTGCAGCAGACTCCGTGGAATCCCTCTACAGAGACAATCTGACAAGATTTTTGATTGATTTCATCTATGATATCGGAGACCGGGAATTTTTATATACGAAAAAAGGCGAATTTGTAGAATAAACGAAATCAAAGAAACAAAAATTCGATAAAAAAGTACAATACCTTTATCATAGTTGGCAACCATTTCTATAAAAATCGCGTCTATAGATATATGTATTCACAAATAATAATAATACTTGACAACGTTTTTGCTTTTATTTATTTTATTTATGAATACATATAAGGCTTTATAAAATGCACATTCTATCAAGATCTGAAGAAATCATTTTATTTGCTGTTTTGAAACTCAAGGATAATGCCTACGGTGTAACCATCCGTCAGTGCGTGATCGAAACCACAGGCTACCAGTGGACTGTGGGAGCCGTTTATGCTCCCCTTCACCGCCTCATTAAAAAGGGCTATTTAAGCCCAAGAAAAGGAGCCCCTGCTCCGGAAAGAGGAGGTCGAAGCAAAGTGTTCTATACCATAACACCAGAAGGAAAAAGGGCTTTTCTTCAGATAAGAAAAGTCAGTGAAAGAATTTGGAGCCATGTCACGAATCAAGAACTCGAAGAATCATGAAAAAAAAGAGGGCATTACGCAAAGAGTGCCTAAACTCGCTCGATGGATATTGAAAAGAACCATCTCCGAAGATATCCAATACAGTGCCATCGGGGATTTTGATGAGATTTTTCATGATTTTGCGAAAGATGAAACATTGAAACATGCAAAATTATGGTACTGGCAACAGGCATTAAAATCACTTCCTTCATTTTTTCTGGATGCATCATTCTGGAGGTTTGTCATGTTGAAAAACTACTTCAAGAGCACCTTACGAAATATGAAAAGGGATAAACTTGTTACCATCCTCAACATCACAGGGCTGACAATTGGATTCATAAGCACTGTTCTTATTCTGCTGTTCATTAAAGATGAGCTATCCTATGACAAGCATTACACCAAACATAAAAACATATACAGAATCTCAACTGTATTTCACTTCGGAAAGCAGGAGGACAGATACGCATTTACTCCCATGAGGTTCGGCCCTGCCCTGAAGGAATTATTCCCGGAAATCCAGGAATTTGCCCGTTTTCGGAGGATTGAGAGTGTTCATGTACAGAACAAAAATATGGACTCCTACGAGACCGGCATCTACTATGGCGATCCGAGTGCATTCAAGGTCTTCGATTTCCCCTTTATTAACGGTGGTCCGGAAAACACACTTAAAGATCCCAACTCAATAGTTCTTACAAACAGCCTGGCAAAGAAATATTTTAAAGATATCGATCCCGTGGGAGAATCTGTCTGGCTCAACAATATCAATTTTCGTATCGATGGGGTTATCGAGGACATAAAGGAGAATTCTCATTTAAAATTCGATGCACTTGTTCCGGTTGAGGCCTATGGGATTATCGAGGGAGAAAGTATCTATAATCGGGCCAAAGGCCTGTGGATTGTCTCCATGTACACTTATTTCCTTATGCATGAAGGTACAACCATACAGAGCGTACTCGATAAATTCCCCCAATTTTTTGATAAGAACATGAAAATTCAGGGCCGCGACGATGTCTGGTTTGATATTGAGGCCCTGCCCCTTGCGGGAATTCACTTTCAATCCCGGCTCCCATATGACCTTCCTGTTGGGAATATCCTCAACATCTACATCTTTGCTGCAATCGCCGCTTTTATCCTTATCATTGCGGTTATCAATTATCTAAACATAGCAACAGCCCTTTCGGCTAGAAGAGAAAAAGAAGTCGGCATGCGAAAGGTTGTGGGAGCCAATAAAAATCAGCTTATCGCTCAGTTTCTAAGCGAGGCCATTATTATTTCAGGTGTTGCCTGGCTTTTTTCTCTTATTTTTCTCAACTTTATCATGCCCTATTTCAACAAACTGTCTGATAAAAACCTCAAATTCAGCCTTCAGTCGACTCCAGACATATTTCTTGCCAGTATTGTTATCGCTGTACTCATCGGATTTCTTGCCGGGGTGTATCCTGCATTTCTCTTGTCTTCATTCCATCCGGTTAATGCATTAAAACGCATCCAGATGTATGGAAGACGGGGGGGCTGGCTGCGCAAAGCCCTGGTTATTTTCCAATTTTCACTTGCGGGATGTGTCATCATTGCCACTGCAGTTGTGTCAAAGCAGCTTCATTACATCCAGAACACAGACCTTGGTTATTCAAAGGAAAATGTAATAGTCGTCCCCATGAGGAACATGACTTACATGGGCACGATGTCCACTCTCAAAACCGAGCTTGAAAGGAATCCTAACGTCCTCTCTGTATCCGCCGCTTCAGAGATCGTGGGGGACAAACTCAAAAGAAATGCCTTTTTTATCGATAAAAATGACGAAATCACACAGGTCAGTCTTCTCTGGTTTTCTGTGGATTATGACTTTTTGGATACAATGAACATAAAAGTCATTCAAGGCCGGAATTTTAGTCCAGAATTCTCCACCGATGAGGATTCTGCGTTTCTCGTGAATGAAACAGCGATAAGGGAGCTGGGGTGGGCGGACAAGGCCTTGGGCCGACGGCAGAGGACTGGATTCGATGAAAACGAAAATCCAGTCTTTAGCCAAGTTATCGGAGTGGTGGAAGATTTCAATTACGGTCCTTTACACAATGTCATAGAACCCGTTCTTATCTTCTTGGATACAAACACGCCAAATTTCCTGTACATAAAGATCAATGCCAGAAATGTTTCATCCACCATAAGTCACATTAAAGATGTTATGCTCATTTTGGGGATGCCCCTTCCACCCAATTACTTCTTCCTAGATGAGACCCTTTACAAACAATACAAGTCAGAAGAGTTGTTGAGAAAACTGGTCAGTATTTTCACTCTGCTGTGTATTTTTATATCCTGTCTTGGTCTGTTGGGTCTTTCCTATTTTCTGGTGACTAAAAAGACAAAAGAGATCGGCATACGCAAGGTACTTGGGGCATCCGAACCAAATATTGTTATTCTTCTCTCCCAGGAGTTTATGAAAAGTGTCCTCCTGGCCAATGCCATCGCTTGGCCTGCAGCCTTCTTTGTTATGAACCGCTGGCTTCAGAATTTTGCATACAGGACAAGTTTCGGATGGCAGCCTTTTATACTCTCCGGGATTCTGTCCTTTTCCATCGCCCTTCTGACAGTCAGCGCCTTAACAATCAAGTCAGCCCGGAGCAATCCTGTTGCCAATCTTCGGGATGAGTAGAGTCAGAGAAATTCTATTCAGACATCCCTCGGGATGCGATGCCGCCCGAGATGGCAAACTCTCTTTTTTTTTCATGTCGCAGATCATTGTTGAAGTAGGTTTCGGTTAAAGGTCTGAGTAGTAATTCACTTTCTGTATATTTGTCTGCTGTTTTGGCTCTCTCATTAATTTTTGCAACAAATTTTTAAATCACTTTTTCTTAAAAAACTGCCGGCCGTTGTCAGCGAAAGGGAGGTTTTAATGAAAACCAAAAGGTAGGTACTCACTCCAGCCGACTCAAGAGTGCCACATTTATTCTATCATGTATTGTCAAGTTGAATGAAATGTTGTTGGAATGTATTATTCAGAGAGGATATTATGGAAAAAAGAGAAAAAATGCATTGAAATTAAAAAATGCTGAAAAAAATAAATGAATTATTCTATCGGACGAAAATAACTGAGTATTAGCAGATTCTGGGGAGGAGCTCTGAGGTCAAGGGCTCCAGAAGTCTCAATCCTCCGGAAAAAGTGGAAAGAAGAAGTTCCCCGGGTTTTCCAATCTTATCCTCCACCTCTCCGACAATGGCGGCCTTTTTTCCCAGCGGATCTTTTTTAATTTCATCCAGGATCTCTTTGGCGTTTTTTTCCGGGGCAACGAGGACGGCTCTTCCTTCGCAAGCCAAGAAAAGAGGGTCGATTCCCAATAGCTCTGTTGCGCCTCGAACAGCCCTGGAGAGGGGAATTTTTTCTTCCTCGATCAGAAGGGAGTAGGGGATCCTATCCGCGAGTTCGCTGAGTACGGTCGCCAATCCCCCTCGAGTGATATCTCTCATCCAGTGAACGCCTTTTTTCCAGAAGGGAAGAAGAAAATTCAACGGCGCGCAGTCACTTTTTACTCTCGATTCCAAGCCGAAATCTCCTCTGGCCAGCATAACGGCCAGGCTGTGTTCTCCAAGGGTTCCGGTGAGGATGATTTTATCGCCGGGCTTGATTTTATTGATCGAAGGCCTGGCCCAGACTTTTCCCACACCCGAGGTATTTATGTAGACTTTATCTCCTTGACCGCGTCTGACGACTTTTGTGTCTCCTGTTGTTATCTCAACTCCTGCTTTTTTTGCGGTTTTGTTCACTGATTGCAAGATGGTTTCCAGGTCTTCCCATGCCATCCCCTCTTCCAGGATTAAAGAGAGGGAGATATACTTCGGCTCGGCTCCCGAGACTACCAGGTCATTGACTGTTCCGTTCACGCAGAGGGTTCCGATATCTCCTCCGGGAAAAAATATCGGATCGACCACATAACTATCTGTTGTGAAGGCAATTTGATGGGGGAGATGGGCGGAATCGGAGAGTTCGTCCAGAAAGGGATTTTTAAAAGTTTGGACGATGTGTTGGTCGATGAAATCCCTCATCATCTTACCGCCGCTTCCAAGCTCTAAGCTGACTTTTTTCATGTCCCTATTCCTTATGGTTTCAGAAAAAAGGGGACAGGCCCCTTTTTCTTTCTTGTCATCTCGTTCCTTGTAATGACATTTCAATTTTATGAGATTGCCACGTCATTTTGTTCTTCGCAATGACATCAATCTTATTACACAAAACTCAACCCAAATATGTACTGTTCATTTTTATTTGTAGGCTTATCCGTAACCACAGCTTTTTTTACACTGCTCATTATTTGCTTTTTTGCCTCTAACCATTATCCTTCTAATGACCTAATTTTTGTGGCTTCTGTGATATTTATAGTAAATCAGGCAGGCGCCCTCAAAGGAGACCATGCACGGTCCATAGGGAGAATCAGGATTGCATTTCTTGGCAAACAGAGTGCATTGTGGCGGTGAAACCAGACCTTGGAGCACTTCCCCACATCGACATCCTGGAAGGTCTCCGCTTCCTCCCTTTATCTTCAGGTTAAATTTGATTTCCGCATCATAAGCGCTGTATTCTTTTTTGAGCCTCAATCCGCTCCGAGGTATGAGTCCCAGGCCTCTCCAGTGGGCATCTTTGATTTCGAGCATTTCCTTCATCACAGCCAGAGCTTTGGTATTTCCTGAAGCCCGGACGACTCTGGAATAAGCGTTCGCCACTTCGGCTTTTCCCTTTTCAATCTGTTCCAGAATAGACAATACGCCGAGGAGCATGTCACTCGGCTCAAAACCGGTGATGGCTCCCGGAATCCCGTACTCCTCTGCAATGAACCGATAGGGCTTTTCTCCGATTATGGCACTGACATGTCCCGGGTAGAGGAAGCCGTCGATGGCGATTTCCTTGGTGTTGACAATCGCTTTGAGTGGAGGGGGGATCAACCAGAGTGCCGAGAGGACCGAATAATTGGACAGTCCTCCTTCATGCGCCTCTTTAACACTCATGGTGATAGCAGGAATGGTGGTTTCGAATCCGACGCCGAAGAAAACCACCTCTTTTTCCGGATTCCCTCTAGCTTTTTCGAGAGATTCTTCCGGAGAATAAACGATGCTCACCATTGAGTTGGGGGCAGGGACAGTTGTCTGGAGAGACCCTTTGTCTGTGGGAACTCTTGTCATGTCACCGAACGTGGTCAAAATGAAATTTTCCTTTTGTGTGATCAATTCTATGGCGGCCTCATGGAGTTCATTCGGAGTGATGCATACCGGACACCCTGGACCGGAGACCATTTCCACACCTGTGTCTTCAATCATGGTTTTCAGACCGTACCTGTGCACGGTCATGGTATGTGTGCCGCAGACTTCCATGATCCGAATGGCAGAAGGGAGGGAGCGGGTTTTTTTCTTTATCTCTGCAAGCAGGGCTTGAATGACTTTCTTGTCTTTGAATTCCTTCATTTTTCTAGACAGAAAGGACGACGGCGAATTCTAAAAAAAGGGAAAAAGGATTGCAGCATCCATGAAGCCAGTGGAATGAGTCTCTATATTCTAGCTGAACTTTAGAAAAGACTAGAAAATTCCGAAAAGATTTGCTCTTAGTTAATCCGGACATTTTCTAGTCTGTATCCTGCTGGTTTGAATCTTTCAAGCAGCCGGAAATCAAGGCTGTATCACGAGCTTTCGCCCCTCATCCTCCCTTTGCTATTTATTTTTCTTTTGCTTCTTGAGTAGCGGCTATTTCCCGGAGAAGGGAGAGTGTCTCCTGAGCTTCTTCCTCATCTAAGGCGGAAATAGCAAATCCGGCATGTACAATGACCCAATCTCCAACTTTGATGTTTTCAAGAAGGGAAAAGTTTGTTTTGACTTTAGTCCCCAGATAATCGACTTTACCCAGGTTGGAATCATCAATCTGGACAACTTTCGCAGGAATGCCAAGACACATTTTCTTCTCTTTCTTTTGGCGACTAGATAGGATACCAGAAAAGAGAATGAGATAAAAGGGGTCGCATCTCAACATTCGACATTTCTCTAATCTTTGCTTTCATTCTTCTAATTGATTGTTGAAGAAACGCCCCATTGATTAATAATTAAAAAGAAATGTCGAATGTTGAGATGCGACCCCAATCTTTTTGACAATTTTCAGGCAAGTCCATATAATTGGTCTATGAAAGAGAACCTCAAAGGCTTCATCAAGCCTGGCAGCGAAGAAGAATCGCTGGTTAATCAGCTTGACCTCTCGCATCTGCCCCGTCATGTGGCCGTCATAATGGATGGGAACGGTCGATGGGCAAAGAAAAAAAATCTTCCTCGGGTTGAAGGTCACCGTGCCGGAGCCAAATCTGTCCGTGAAGTGGTGGAAACTTCTGCTCGTTTAGGGATTAAATTCCTGACTCTGTATGCATTTTCCAAAGAGAACTGGAAAAGGCCGGAAAGAGAGGTCAAGACTCTATGGAGGCTTCTTGAGGATTACCTCAAGAAAGAAGACAAGGTTCTCGTAAAAAATCAGTTCCGTCTTATTATCATCGGTCAAAGAGAGGCCATTCCTGCATTTGTGAAGAAAGAATTGGAGCGTGTCGAAGAGTTGACTAAGGATTTCAACCGCTTAACCATAATATTGGCCTTGAATTACGGGGGACGGGATGAAATCGTGGATGCTGTCAAAAGGGTAGCTAGGGATAAGGACTGCGATGTCGAATCATTGGATGAAGAAAAATTTTCTCATTATTTATACACAGACCATATCCCTGATCCTGATTTGCTGATCAGGACAAGCGGCGAGCTTCGGATATCCAATTTTTTGCTCTGGCAGATTGCCTATTCTGAAATCTGGATTACTCCGGTTTTCTGGCCTGATTTCCGGAAGAAGCAGCTGCTTCAAGCCCTAGTTGACTACCAGAAAAGAGAAAGGAGGTTTGGAGATATCCATCCCCATGAGAGCAGCGATTTATAAAACACAGACATTTCTGTTCGAATCTGTTTGGCTAAAGATGAAAAAGTTCCCGCGGGAAAAGGCCTTGCGTGATTCATCCTGGGATCCTGGGATGGCCTACACGCGAGATATCACTCAGCGCCGAGAAAATAAGCTCGCTCATTCTTAGGGGGTAACTCCACTTATCTTGACAAAATGAGTCTTCGGAAAAGATTACCCACTTCTTTTGTTCTGTTGGCTTTTGCGTTTTGCCTTGTCCAGTTTATCCCTCCTCTCGGATTTTTACTCATAATGCAAGTCTTGATATTGTCTTCACTCATTGAATTCTACAACCTCTTCCGAGTGAAAAAGATTTTTCCTCGGAGAATTTTCGGAGTCACATTGGCATTGATTATAACCGCATCCTTTTATTTTGAAGAGTTTTCTCTGGCTTTGGCTTTATTCGTTTGTCTGCTCCTTATCGCTGTGTATTATGTCATTTCAATCCGCACGCTCGAGAAGCTCGCTTCTTTTCCCCAGTCCATGGCACTCACATTTTTCGGTGCGTTCTATCTGAGTTTCACGCTCAATCATTTCTATCTGCTCAAAATAGAAAGGGGCCCGAATCAAATATTTTTCCTCCTGGCGGTGATATTTTTCGGAGATACAGGGGCTTATCTTTTCGGGAAGCTCTTGGGCCGACGGAAATTAGTGCCTATCGCCAGTCCGAGAAAAACATGGGCAGGTGCCATCGGTGGGATAATTTTGGGCGTTCTCGGAGGACTTATCATCCATTTCACTATTCTGAAAGATATCGTTCTCTGGAAGGCGATACTCACAGCAGTTATAGTCCATATCGTTGCTCAATTCAGCGATCCTTTGGAGTCCCTATTCAAGAGAGCCGTGGGAGTCAAGGACTCTTCGAATATCCTTCCTGGCCACGGCGGAGTTTTAGATCGGATGGATAGCCTCATTCTGGCCACGCCGTTTTTTTACTATTTTGTGAATTTCTTCTGGTGAGAAAGGAATCTATAAGGCTTGAGAATAATGGAAAATATCGCAATCCTGGGTTCAACAGGCTCTATCGGACGCAGCAGCCTAGAAGTCGTGAACAAGCTCAGTCACAGGTTCCGAGTCGTCGGGCTTGCCGCGGGCCGGAATACACAACTTTTAGAGAAGCAAATTGAAAAATTCAAGCCGAAAATCGTTTCTGTAGAGAGGAAAGAGGAAGCCGAACAATTCAGGAGAAAATTCAAGGATCGGTCCCTACATATAACTTTTTCCCAAGAGGGAGCCGAAGAAGTCGCCAGTTTTAAGGAAAATGATATTGTCATCTCAGCCATCACAGGAATCGAAGGGCTGAGGCCCACTCTTGCGGCGATGGACACCGGGAAGAAAGTGGCTCTGGCCAATAAGGAGTCAATGGTTGTTGCCGGCCCTCTCATCCAGAATTTAATGGAGAAGTCCGGCGCTCAGGTCATTCCTGTGGACAGTGAGCACAGTGGCGTATTCCAGTGCCTGGCTAAAGAAAGAGTGGAAGATGTGAGGAGAGTGATTTTGACGGCATCCGGAGGCCCGTTTTTCCGTCGCTCCTCCCAGGAAATGGAAGAGGTCACACTCGAGGACGCTTTGAATCATCCGCGATGGAAAATGGGCAAGAAAGTCACGATTGACTCAGCCACTCTAATGAAGAAAGGATTGGAACTGATCGAAGCCCACTGGCTTTTCAATATCGAGCCGCAGAAGCTGGAGGTGTTGATACATCCCCAGAGCATCGTCCATTCCCTTGTCGAAATGAACGATGGATCTGTCCTGGCTCAACTCAGCCCCACAGATATGAGAGTCCCGATCCAGTATGCATTGACTTATCCGGAGAGAGAGAATTCCCTTTTGCCATCTCTGGATTTAAAAAAGATTGGAAGCCTGGAATTTTTTGCGCCAGATGATGAAAAATTCCCTCTCCTTAAACTCGCTCGCCTGGCTTTGGAAGAAGGAGCCAGTTTTCCCATCGTCCTCAATGCCGCTAATGAAGTCGCTGTGGATGCTTTTCTTCAGTCGGAAATAAGCTTTTTGGAAATCTCAGAGATAGTGTCAAAGACAGTCGAGAGTCATCTAAAGAGAGAGGTTCAAAGTCTGGAAGATATATTTTTTGTTGACCGGGAAACAAGACAGATAGCCCGGAATTTAATAGAGAGAAGGTCTTAAAATGGGTACGGTTTTAGGAAGCATTGTTTCATTCGTCATAGTTTTTGGAATCCTCGTTTTTGTCCATGAATTTGGACATTTTTTCATGGCCAAGCTGGTGAAGATAAGGGTCGAAGTCTTTTCCTGGGGTTATGGAAAGAGGTTGTTCGGGATCAAAAAGGGAGATACTGATTATCGAATCAGCATTCTTCCCCTAGGCGGTTTCGTTAAATTCACAGGAGAGGATGTCTTTGAGAAGAAAAAGGACCTCGCTCCCTATGACTTTATGGCGAAAAAGAGATGGGAAAGGTTCCTGGTTATGGTCATGGGTTCGGTGATGAACATCCTGCTGGCTGTAGTTTTTGTGGTTTTTATCAGCATGCTGGGGGTGACCGCGCCTGAGCATATGGATAAGAAACCTGTTATCGGCTGGATCGAAGCGGACTCTCCCGCAGAACAAGCGAATTTATTGGCAGGTGATGAAATTCTCAAGATCAATAACAGGAAGACAAGAACCTGGAGAGAGGTTGAAATGGCGGTGGGAACCAAGCCCAACAGATTAATTACTCTCGAGATCATGAGAGGAGATGAAATACTCACAAAAAAACTTGTGACAGGGAGTAAAAAGTCATTAGATTTCGAAATAGGCTATGCAGGCTTTTCTCCGAATATTTTGACTCGGATAGTTGACGTCGCTGCTGGTGGACCGGCTGAGAAGGCCGGAATGAAAAAAGATGATGTGATACTGGCCCTCAAAGAAGAGATAATCTATTATCATGAATTTGTCGAAATTGTCGAGAAAAGTCCCGGGAAAAAGCTTGAATTTCTCATAGATAGGGGAGGTGAACAACTCACTCTGGCTGTCACACCCCGTCTCGAAGAGGAGGGCGGAAAGATTGGTGTTTCTGTCTCAGGCTGGATTCTGTATGAAACAAAGAAATACAGCTTTTTTCCTGCCATCGGGCGGAGCATCAAGGAGAATACAAGACTGGCTTTTACTCTATTCCATTATTTAAAAGAACTGATAGCTGGAGAAGCTTCTGCCAAGCAGGTGGGTGGCCCGATCATGATTGCGAAATATTCCTACACCTTTTTCAGCGCTGGCTTTGTTTCCATGTTGAGCTTCATGGCTTTTGTCAGCCTTCAACTCGGAATAATCAATCTTTTTCCGGTTCCGGTGTTTGATGGAGGACAGATTCTTGTCCTCGGCATAGAGGGGCTCTTCCGGAGAGATTTCAGTCCTAAGGTGAAGCAGATCATTATGATGGTCGGGTTTGCAATTTTCATATTCCTACTGGGCTTTTTAATCCTGAATGATGTGGCCCGGACACTTCCCAACGGATGGGAAAGTTATCTTTTCTGGAAGAAGTGATATAGAGAAAATGATCAAAGGGGGATGAGGAGGCAGCCAATCGTTCAGTCTATCCATGGAAAAGAAAAAATATCACTGTAAGTGTCCAAGATGGGAATGAATAAAAAAAAGAATTCGAAAAGTCTTCCTCGACTAAGCTCAGGACTCGCTTTTGAGCGACGAAAGACAAGGCTGGTGAAAATCGGTGAAGTATCTATCGGAGGAGGCTCTCCAATTGTTGTTCAGTCCATGGCAAAAACACACACCAAAGACATTGAAGGAACCGTGAGTCAAATCAAAAAAATGGTGAGCGCGGGATGCGAGGTGGTTCGCCTGGCAATCCCGGACAGAGAATCGGTTGAGGCATTGGGAAAGATCAAGAAGAGACTCGCCATCCCTCTCGTGGCAGATATTCACTTCGACCACAAATTGGCCCTGGCTTCGCTGGATAAGGGTGTGGATGCTCTGCGTATAAATCCCGGTAACATCGGTGCTAAGGAAAAAGTAAGAGAGGTCGTCCAAGCGGCCAAGGATCATGCCGTACCCATAAGGATCGGAGTCAATTCAGGCTCTTTGGAGAAGAATTTGCTCCGGAAATACGGAAAAGCCACGGCTGAAGCCATGGTGGAGAGCGCGTTGAGACATGTGCGGATTCTGGAGGATATGGATTTTCATGATGTCAAGATCTCCCTCAAGGCACCCGATGTTTTCCGCACTGTGAAGGCCTATCAGCTTCTTGCCGAAGAAGTAGATTACCCGTTTCATGCGGGAATAACAGAATCAGGGAGTCTGGTTCCGGGGTCTATCAGGTCTTCGGTCGGTCTGGCTCTTCTCTTGAGCCAGGGTTTGGTCGATACCGTAAGAGTCTCGTTGACTGCTCCTCCCGAGGAAGAGGTGAGAGTCGCATTCCTCATCCTTTCCAGTCTTGGGCTTCGCTCTTATGGACCGCACATCATCTCCTGTCCGGTCTGCGGTCGATGCGAGGTCGACCTAATGAATATTGCCCAGGAGATTGAAAAGCGCCTCGCAACTGTCAAGAGTGAAATTCATCTGGCCGTCATGGGCTGCATGGTTAACGGGCCCGGTGAAGCGAAGGAGGCGGATATTGGCTTAGCCTGCGGCCAAGGAAATGGCGTGTTATTCAAGGAAGGGAAGATCTACCGCCAGTTGGAAGAGAAAGAGCTTATCTTCGAATTTGTCAAAGAAGTGAAAAAGTACGAAAAATCCCGAAAAAAGAGCAAGGCTTGAAAAGTATAAAATGTGTGAAGAAGATGAAATGAAGAATAATAAGATTTCCAAAGACACTCTATCGAAATATGAGAGATTGAAGAATCTTCTTGGCGAGATGGGAAGGGTTCTGGTGGCCTTTTCGGGAGGAGTGGACAGCTCTTTTCTTTTAAAGGTTGCGGTCGACGTTCTTGGGAAAAATGTCCTGGCCGTCATCGCCAGTTCTGAGACCTACCCCGAAAAGGAAAGAGATGAAGCCGTTAAATTGGCCAAGAGGTTAAATGTCCGGTATAAAATTATCCAGACAAAGGAGCTTGACAACCCTGATTTTGCTCACAATCCACCGGAGCGGTGCTATTTTTGCAAGATGGAACTTTTTTCAAAGCTGAGAGATATCGCCGGATCCGAGGACATTCCTTATGTGCTGGATGGCTCCAACTATGATGATATATCTGATTTTCGACCTGGAACCAAAGCAGCTGAAGAGTTGGACATTCGTTCTCCGCTGAAAGAAGTGGGCTTGGTCAAGAGTGAAATCCGGCAGCTTTCCAAAAACTTCGACCTCCCCACATGGGACAAACCTTCTATGGCCTGCCTTTCCTCGCGCTTTCCCTACTTCACAGAGATCGAACCAGAGAGTCTAAAACAGGTGGCTCTCGCTGAAGAATACCTGAGGGAATTGGGATTCAATCAGGTGCGCGTCAGACATCACGGCCAGATCGCTCGAGTTGAGATCGACGCTCAGGAGTTTCCAAAGATTATTGATGAGGATGTGAGGAAAAAAATAATTAAGAATTTCAAGAAATTCGGATTTATCTACACCTCTTTAGACCTGGCCGGTTTCCGAAGCGGAAGTATGAACGAACCTCTGGACTTAGGGAACAAGAAATAAAAGTTCGCTGGTCCTTGATGATGAAGTTTTTTCCAAGCTTATCCTGATAAACCTGTCCAAGTTTATCATTCCTTAAGGCCCCACCAATTCAAACAACGAGGTTTTCAGGTCTTTCCCCTTTAAGCCCTTGGACAAGGTTTCGGGCAGCCATCATTGCCATTTTGAGCCGGGTTTCGTAAGTGACGCTTCCGATGTGCGGGAGAAGCACAACATTGTCCAAGGATAAAAGCTTTTCTTCGATCTCGGGTTCTCTTTCGTAAACATCCAAGCCAGCCCCCCAAATCTGACCTTTTTCTAGGGCTTCTGCCAGGGCCATTTCGTCGATAATCGGACCCCGGGAGGCATTGACTATGAAGGCTTCCTTATTGATCAGACTCAATTTCTCCTTTGATAGAAGATGAAAAGTCTGAGGAGTGAGGGCGGCGTGGATGGTGATGATGTCCGAGGTGGAGAGAAGTTCTTCAAGAGGCAGGAATGAGGCTTTGAATTTATTTTCATCTTCAGGTGATAACCTGTGAGAGTCAGAGTAAACGGTTTCCATGTCGAAGGCCTGCGCCCTTAAAGCGACCGCCCTGCCGATGCGGCCCATCCCTATTATCCCCAAGCGTTTCCTTGTGACTTCTTTTCCCAAAAAAAGGTCGAGCTCCCATCCTTTGAATTTTTTGCTACGGGTAAACCTGTCTGCTTCTGGGATCCTTCGGGCGACAGCGAAGATGAGGGCCCAAGTCAGGTCTGCGGTTGTTTCCGTTAGGACTCCAGGAGTGTTGGTCACAAGTATCCCCCTTTTTTTGGCTTCTTCGATGTCGATGTTGTTGTATCCTACAGCGCAGTTGGCGATGATCTTGAGAGAGTGGGCCGAATCCAGGACTTCTTTATCGATTGTGTCTACGAGAAGAGAGAATAAACCCTCTTTGTCACCGATTTTTTCAACGATTTCCTGTTTGGTGAGATTCCTGTCTGGGGGCCCGATTTCAGAGTCAGTGTGCTCTTGCAGATAATCGAGGGCTTCTTTCAGGATTTTTCGCGTGATGAGAACCTTCGGTTTCACAAGTGTCATCCCTGTCCTTATTGATTTGACGACCTCAAAGCACTGTCATTCATTCGCTCATCTCTTCAAGTTTTTGTTATTCACTCAGATTTGTTTTAGAACCGGAATAAAATAGTCTTTTATTTTCTGTTCAAACTCTGGTCCCTTGAAAGCGATTTTCCAGACTCCGCTCCAAATTTCATCTGAGACGATCAAAAGGGCTGCGGCCTGAATCCCGTAGAATTGAGCCAGGGCAAACACTGCTGACACTTCCATATCAACCAGGCCTATCCCTCTTTTTTGCATTTCTTTAAGCCAGGAGGGAGTTTCACGGAAAGGTGCATCTGTGGAAACGACAGAGCCAGAGAGAAAAGGAAGATTTGATGCTTTTAAAATATTTTCCAGTCTTTTCTTCAGTCCTGACGAGGGATGAACAATACTCTTTCTTGGGAAATAGTGTCTTGAGGTTCCTTCTTGTGAAAGAGCTTTGGATATACTGATGGCATCCATCATTCTGTAGTCTGGATGAAGAGATCCGCAGTACCCTATGGTGATGATTTCTTTAGCTCCGGAAACAATGAGCGGTTCCAATGAGAGAATGACTGAAGGAGCTCCAAGGGATTTATGGAGGATGATCTTATCTTTGAGTAGATAAAAATCTCCAAAAATAGATTGAATTTCTTTCTGAGCGGATTTTTTTATGAGGCTGAGAACGGATTGGGAGGGAGCATCCAGGGGGAAATAGACGATACGTTCTTTACTGAAACCCTTTATGGGCCTTGGTTGGAGGATGCTTTTCTCAATCTTTTTCTTCATGACAGCTGGCTATTCAAGATAACAGAAAAAAATACCCAAAACAACCTTTTGAAAAAAAGGGGACAGGCCCTTTTTCAAAAGGTTATGGGGTCAGGCCTTGTCAGGATCATTGCGACAAGACTTGAATCAAGCTTAGTGTTTCGCATCCAGATAAGGCCTGACCCTTAAGGGATGATAAAGCCTGACCCCATTACCCAATTTTGATAGAATAAGGATATGAAAAAGAAACAATTAGCCTTAAAGGAAATCAATCTCAAAGATGAGAGGTTTCGAACCTCTTATCATTTTTCTCTCCAAAAGCTGAAACTTTCTATCGAAGAGATAGGTCTTCTCCACCCCCCTCTCGTCACACTCCAGGATAATCGTTTTATCATTGTCTCAGGGTGGAAAAGAGTCCTGGCCTGTCTCGATCTTTCTATCACGGCTATTCCTGTTTATGTCATCGAAGAAAAGAATGAGCTGCAGACATTCTTAATGGCACTCTATGAAAACCAGGGGACTCGAGAATTCAGCCTGATGGAAAAGGCAGAGATACTCGCACGGTTAAAACGATTCGGCGAGGATGAAGAGAAAAACATTCGACATCACCTGCCTCTCCTCGATATTCCCCAGACTTTATCCCATCTGGATGCCTATCTGGCCTTTTCTCGATTTAAACCGGAGATGAAGAGAGCTGTTCACGAGAAGAACATGCCATTCTCTTCGCTCAAACTTCTTACAGGATTCACACACCAGGAGCAGAAACTCCTTCTGCCTCTTCTTTTGCCTTTAGGCCAGAATAAACAAAAAGAGATTCTTGAAGACTTGCTGGAGGTCGCGAAGAGAAATGATGTGCCCGCTCAAAGCATACTTCTCTCCAAGGAGATTAAAGCTATCCAGGACACGGAGACACTCACGCCACTCCAGAGAGCGGATAAAATCCGCGCCCTGTTGCGAGAGAAGAGATATCCTGTGTTTTCCTCCTGGAAGGATTCTTTTGATTCTTTATTGAAGAAGATGAAGTGGCCCGGAGAGATCACAGTCAATCCTTCTCCCTATTTCGAAGAAGATAACTTCACGGTTATTTTTTCCTTCGAGAATCAAGAGCAGTTTAAAACCAGCCTCCTCAAACTGAAAGAGCTGTCCTCCAGAGATGAATTTTTAAAATTTTTTAAATTGAGATAGCTTTCATGGGCAAAACCGATTTCCTCCCCCGAAAGGTCTACATCGAAAAAAAGAGCCACAACCATGCGCTGACGAAAAGAATATTAAAAAATATCGGTCGCGTTTCCGTAGAAGTCATCCAAGATTCTCAGGATTTTCTCGAAAAGAGAAAGATTTCAAGAGATTCTGTGAAGCATGGGAAGAAAGATTTGTTCATCACCTTCCAGAAAGGAGAATTTGTCAAGCCCTGTCCCTGCACACCCCACACCATCGGATGTAATTATTACATAATCAATCTTGACTTAAACTGCCCCCTGGATTGCACATACTGTATTCTTCAGCATTATCTGTCCGATCCAGTCATCACAGTCCACACCAACCTGGATGATTTATGGACACAGCTGGATGTCTTTTTGGACAAGAACAAGGACCGGCCAATCCGCATCGGCACAGGCGAGCTCGGAGATTCGTTGCTGATAGACCACCTGACTGGGAACTCAAAAGAATTGATTTCTTATTTCAGGAATAAACGCAACGTCATTTTTGAGCTGAAGACAAAGACAATCAACATAAAAAATGTTCTAGATTCAGAGCCGGCCCCCAATATCGTCATCTCCTGGTCCCTCAATTCATCGAAGATTGCAGAGTCAGAAGAGAAAGGATCTCCGGCGACAGACGAAAGAATAAAGGCCGCCCGAAGAGTGGTGGATAAAGGATTTCGAGTCGGTTTCCATTTCGACCCTTTGATCCTCTATCCCGGCTGTGAGAAAGACTATAGCGATGTGGTCGAAGATTTGCTGGAGCACATTGATCCGGCAAGAATTGCCTGGATTAGCCTTGGCAGCTTGAGGTTTCCTCCCTCTCTCAAGGAAATCATACAGGTGAGATTCCCGGAGACGAAAATCATTTACAACGAAATGATCAAGGGAAAAGATGGAAAGCTCAGGTATTTCAAACCGCTCCGGCTAGAGCTTTATAAGAATGTTGTCAGTGCTATAAAAGAGAAGGGAGGAGGACAAATTCCTCTATATTTGTGTATGGAAGGGAATTCCATCTGGCGTGAAGTGTTAGGTTGGGTTCCAAGGGGAAAAGATGGTTTGGAAGCCTATCTTTCCTCTCTCTTGGGAAATCAGTTGTATGATTGCCTTATAAAAAAAAGGAACTGAATCTTTTATCGAGTGACTTGTTCCCCTTCAGCCCTGACTTCGGTGATGATTCCGACAATTTCGACGCCGGCATCTTTTAATACCATAGCAATTTCTAGAATCTCGCCATACTCCGTTTCCCCGTCAGCTCTTATGTATAGTCTGCTGTCGGTGGCTGTGAGAAAGGCCTCTTCCACCATGAGTTGAAGGTTTTCCATGGTGACTGGTTGCTGGTTCAGGAAAAGGCTATAAATATTCCCGTCTTTCTTAATGGCAAGTATAACTTCTGGATTTTCAGGCATGCTGACTGTATTGAGAGCGACAGGAAGATCGACGTCAATTCCCGCCTTAATCAGAGGCGTCATAATCATAAAGATAATGAGAAGAACAAGAAGTATATCGCACAGCGGAACCACATTGGGTTCAGAAACTATGTCGTCTTTTTTTTCTCCGACTGCGAATGCCATATCTTAAGCCTCCCGCCTTAACGCTTTTATTTCAAATTGTCTTCTTTATTATCACTCTGTTTCTGCTCTTCTGATGAAGAAGTCAGCAATTTCAGATGCGGTGTTTGACATCTCGGCACCATACACTTCAATCCTTGTGCTCAAAAAGTTATAACACCACAGGGCGATAATGGCCACTCCGATTCCGAAAGCGGTGGTAATCAGCGCCTCGGCAATACCTTGAGAAACGGCGCCGAGTCCTCCTGAGCCTGTCTCAGCCATTCCACGGAATGCGTTAATAATTCCTGCGATTGTTCCGAATAGCCCGATGAAGGGAGAAGATGTTGCGATAGTGGCCAGAGTGTTCAATCCTCTCTTCAGTTCCTGAGTGAAGATCGTGGAAGCTCTGTCGCAGCCTCTCTGTGCTGTTTCAATCTGTTCTTCAAGGGAGAGTTTGGCTTCTTTGCCTTCCAAGAACTCCTTGATTCCTGCAGCGGTAACCCGGGCTAAATGGCTCCCATTGTTTTCTTTTTTAGATGAGAGTTTGAGTGCTTCCTGAATTTGACCTTTCTTCAGCATCCCTGCCAGCATTGGAGCGACCTTTTTTGATTTATTCCTCGCTTTAGCGAAAACCAATTGTCTCTCGATGAAGAGATAGAGAGAGACGATCGAAAGGAAAAACAAGAGGATCGCAACTCCTTTAGCTACAGCTCCCATTTGGTTCCACATTTGTACTAGACCAAATTCCATTGTTCGTACCTCCTTTTTAAGTTAGAAAGCCATTTAAAGCTTTACTTATTTTAATTTAAATGTAACGGTCACTACAAAAATAACGCCTCTGGGACGGCCGTTAATGATCATTGGCTCATAAACCCACTGACGGACCGCATCTGTAGCAGCCTGATCAAGAAGAGGAATGGATTTGAGAACTTTCACGTTCTGCACTCTTCCGTAAATATCGGTCGTTGCTTCAACAATAACGATACCTTCCACTCTTGCCTGACGTGCGATTTCCGGGTAAATGGGGGGAACTTCTCTGAGAAGCCTGGGCGGTCTGATCTCACCGACAGCCCGAATCGGGGCTTCGACTTCACCGACGACTCCACCCAAGACACCGCCGACAACGCCACCGAGGACACCGCCGACGACTCCACCCTCCACTCCGCCCTCGACTCCGCCTTCGATACCGATATCAGAGAGTTCTTCTTCAGCGATTTCGTCAGGGATTTCGACAGGGGCGACGAGTTTACCGGGTTCGACAGTGGTTTGGGACTGGACGGGTCGGATACGGGTTCTTCTTTTGGCGGTTGTGCGTTTTTTAGCTGGGGGAGGTGGGGGAGGCGGAGGAGGTGGGGGAGGGGCGAGAAAAGCGCTGTAGATCTCTACTGTGGGCAAGCTTTGTGTACTGAGAAGGGGGACAATAACCATAGCGGCAACGAGGAAAACATGAACGATTAATGCCACGGGAAATGCGACAGCTCTGCGCGCAGCTCCTTTTTCTCCAATAAAAAATGAGTCTTTGAAAAGTTGAGGAATTTCTTCTTTTTGTGGCTTAGTTTGTTCAGCCATTTTCTTACCTCAAAATTAGACTATGTGTGTTACCAATTAAAAAGTATAAAGCATAAAAAGCCATTTTACAAGTTTAATTTGATTTGTCAAAAATGTCATTTTCCCATCCCTTTTGCTGGCTTAAATATCTTATTCCAGAAATAGAGAAGAGGACAGGATTGGTATATCGAAGAGTAAGTTCCGACGAGCACACCGATAATCATGGTAAAAGCAAAATCGTTAATGACCTCGCCTCCGAGGACAAAGAGTGCGAACACGACCAGAAAAGTTGTTCCTGAAGTCACAACAGTCCGGCTCAAGGTCTGGTTGATGCTTCTATCCAGGATGTCTTGGAATTCATGTTTTCTCATACCTTTGATGTTGTCTCTGACTCTATCGAAAATAACGATAGTATCGTTCAGAGAGTATCCGACAATGGTCAGGATGGCGGCGACAACAGGAAGGTTAATCTCTCTATTAGTGAATGAAAAAATACCTAGAGTGAACAAGACGTCATGTGCCAGGGTCAGGATGGCGGCGACTCCGTAGGCTAATTTGAACCGGAGTCCGATGTAGAAGAGCATCCCGATCAAAGCCCAGACTGTGGCCTGTCTTGCCCTTACTCCCAATTCTCTGCCGACCTGGGGTCCGACAGATTCCCGGCGTTTGACCGCCAGGCTTCCAAGAAAGGTTTTTCCTTCCAGAAAATCAGTGACTTCCGGGTCTATTCCTGCCTCTGTGATCTGCTCATAACTTTCGATGATTCCTTTGAGCTCGGTCGATTCCCTTAAATCGATGACCGATTTCGCGATATCATAAGTGTTTTCAGGAAAGGAGGCTTGAAGAATGGCAGTCAGCTCGTCCGTGTCGACATTGTTGAGGTCAGCCAATCCATTTTCAAGGGCGGTTCTGTCTTCCTCCGCCGTGAGGACTTCGACGATTCTCCTCCCCATGATTTCATGGGCATCCTGGTCCTGCTCGGTTTCTCCTTCAGGGCTTGCGGCTCTTATCAAGTACTCCCTTTCGCCTTCTTCCACTTCTTGAATCTTGGGATCAATGTCTCTCAGCGATTCTCTCAAATCCGTGATAGGATAGGGATTCTTGAACCTGACCTGGACCAGTGTGCCGCCAGTGAAATCGATTCCGCCGGTCAGGCCTTTTCCCTGGGTCATGTTGATGATTCCAGCGATGATGACGATTCCGGACAGAGAGAACGCGATGAACTTGTGCTTCATGAATGTGAAGTCGGGCTGCTTGAATATCTGCATTTTAAATGCTCAGTTTTTCTCTTTTTTTCTTCCTGGATTGAATGAGGTCAAAGATTAAGCGTGAAACAAAGATGGCTGTGAACATACTGGCTGTGATTCCGATGATCAGAGTCACAGCGAATCCTCTGATCGGGCCGGTTCCAAACTGGAAGAGGAAGATGGCAGCGATAATCGTCGTGACGTTGGCATCCAGGATGGTTCTGAATGCCCGGGAAAAACCGGATGCGATCGAGCTGATCACACTCTTCCCCGACGTCAGCTCTTCTCGTATTCGTTCAAAGACCAGGACATTGGCGTCCACCGCCATACCAATAGTCAGGATGATTCCTGCAATACCTGGCAGTGTCAGGACCGCATTCTCTCCAAGGTAGCCCAGTATTCCCGCCAGGATGAGAACGTTCAGAACGAGAGCCGTGACGGCATTGAAACCGGAAAAGCGATAGTAAAAGATCATGAAGAGAATGACAAGAACAAGGGCAATGGCCATTGCGGACAGGCCTTTCCGGATGGAATCTTTTCCGAGAGAGGGGCCGATGGACCTTTCCTCCAAATATCTAACCGATGCGGGAAGCGGCCCAGCTCTGAGGATAAGGGCCAGGTCATCCGCCTCTTCGTTCGTGTAGGTGCCGTGTATGATCCCTCTATCCGGGATCCTGTCCCGGATGGTTGCCACTTCCTGGATCTTTCCATCCAGGATGATGCTGAGGCTTCTATTCAGGTTTTCGGATGTGAAGTCATAGAATCTTCTTCCTGCTTCTGCATTCAGCGTGAATAAAACAGCTGGTTGGCCCCATTCATCCGTCGACCGACGGGCATTGATCAAGTCTTTCCCTGTGACCGGGGCGAGCTTACTCACGAGATAGTACCCACCCTCTGTCCGTTGTGGATCTCCTCTGAGGATTTCGGCATCTGGGGGAACCTCGCCTTCGAAAGCCTGAAGCAGAGTTTCTCTGTCAGGGGCAGGCCCTCCGAGCACCAGCCGCCATTCTAAAAGAGCGGTTGTTTTGATGATGTTCTTGATCCTATCCGGGTTCTCGACTCCGGGAAGCTCGACAATGATCCTGTTGCCCGTGCCCTGTCTTTGAATGGTCGGTTCAGCCAATCCAAGCTCGTCAACCCGGTTCTGGATGGTTTCCCTGGCCTGCCTGACCGATAGGTCTCTTAAATAACTGACTGCGCCGGACTTCAATGAGACGGATACGGTATTGCCCGTGATGGAATAATCCCAATCCCTGAATTGTTTGTCCAGGATATCCCTGATTTCATTTTCCTGATCCAGGTTGATTTCCAGAATGGAGAACTCAGTGGTCCCGTCTTTTGAGACGGTCGTGTAAGTTAGATTTTCATCCTTCAACTCAGCTTCGAGTCGAAGGATTTCCTGGCTTGTCTCTATGCTGAGCGCATCTTCTGTGATGACTTCCAGGACAAGATGCATCCCTCCCTCTAAATCGAGTCCCAGGTGGATTCTTTCACCGGGAGGATAAGCAAGCAAAACAGCCCCGATTATAACCGCTAAAACCAGGATGCTTTTCCAGCGGAGGTCTTTTTTCATCTTAAAATTTTTATACTTCTATATTTTCCATTTGGAATAGAAGAGTGAATTATGTCTATTCTCGAGTATTAAATCAACGAGAAATTTACTTTTCTTTTTGTTTGGGTGTCAGGATAACAGCAATGGAATTTTTAGCAATATCTACTTTGACGTTAGCAGCCACTTTTAATTCTATCTTGTCTTTCTGGACTCCCATGACGGTCCCATGGATCCCGCCTGCCGTGATGACCTTGTCTCCGGGTTTAAGCAGTTCGACCATTTCCTGGTGCTTTCTCTGTTTCATGCGCTGGGGCCGAATGAGCAGAAAGTAGAAAATAACAAAGACGAGGATAAAGGGGATCATGGCTGTCAAGAAGCTTCCTTGGGGGCGAGCCGCGGGTTGTGCCTGGAGCGAAAATGCAAATAATGCTGAAAAAAACATCAAATTTCTTCCTCTTTATTTATTATAATACTTTTTAAACGATGATACGAATTGGATTGAATAGATTGCCTAATTTTGCGGAAGATGTCAAGGTAAAAGT
>CAYFVQ010000163.1:0-1985 GCA_964346585.1 uncultured Eubacteriales bacterium
ATCCTATGTCGGCATCTTTTCCCCTTCGGGCGAGCCGATCTCACCGCATCTACTTCGTTACAGCGCAAGAGCGGTGGACGACCACAGCATCTTGCGCTGTGCCTCGTATCTACGGCAACCTCGACTCGTGAATAATCCAGGGACATTAATATTTGTGATTTCGATAATAATATTTTGATAATTTTAATC
Source organism: uncultured Eubacteriales bacterium (assembly GCA_964346585.1). GTDB lineage: Bacteria > Acidobacteriota > Aminicenantia > Aminicenantales > Aminicenantaceae > SOIA01. The sequence goes on from CAYFVQ010000163.1 coordinate 190, forward strand.
AATCTTTACATCAAATATTAATCCTGAACCTTATGTACGGAGTTAAAAATGATTTTCTTTCAGATGCAGACAACAACAGAGTAGATTCAATTGATAAACGATTCTACCTGTGCTATAAGCCTGATAAAGGATTTTCTTCATGAACAGCAAGAAGTATTTTGATAAGGTGGCCCATCAATGGGATGAGATGCGCCAGGGCTTCTTTTCGGAAGCGGTGAGAGAAAAAGCCCTTTCTGTCGCTGGCGTGGAGGCTGGTAAGATCGCTGCGGACATCGGAGCGGGAACAGGCTTTATCACGGAAGGGCTGATTCATAAAGGATTGCAGGTATTGGCTGTTGACCAATCCGGAGTGATGCTCAACGAGATGAGGAAGAGATTCTCCGGTGTGGAAGGCATCGAGTACCTTGAGGGAGAGTCGGAGAAATTGCCCATTCCGGATGAATCCGTTGACTATGCCTTTGCCAACATGTATCTGCATCATGTGGAGTTTCCTTTAAAAGCGATAAAAGAAATGCGGAGAATTTTAAAATCCGGAGGAAAGCTGGTCATTACGGATATGGATAAACACACGTTTGAATTTTTGAAAAGAGAGCATCATGACCGCTGGATGGGATTTGATAGAGAGGTTATGAGAAGATGGCTTGAAGAGGCAGGCCTGAAGAAAGTGGTAGTGGACTGCGCGGAGGAGACTTGCTGTGCACAGTCAGACAGCGGGGAAGGCTTGGCCCGTGTCAGCGTTTTTGTGGCTTCAGGTGAGAAATAAATGGCTGCCTTGAGTTTGGGATGATTTTCTATTCGCCATTCGCATCCAAAAAAGCAAAATCGCTTTGCCGCTAGGGGAGACCGGAAATGGCCGCTTCATCTGTTCGCATGAATCTTTTTTGATCATAGAAATTTTTGTTTATTAAAAAAAGCACTTGACATGTTAGGTTTAATCCTTTATGATAATTCTGATTATTCAGAATAATCAGATTATATAGATTAATCTGAAATTTAAAATTGCGTGAGGTGTTCAGTGGTGAAAAAAGAGAAGAATCAATCGTGCTCCGTCGGAGATGCCAGCCGCTTGGGATGCTGCAAAGTGGAATCAGTCGTCAGCGTGGATGAGAGAGGACAGATGGTTCTCCCTAAGGAGCTAAGGGATAAAGCCAATATTGGTGCGGGTGACAAGCTGGCTATAGTCGGGATGGAAAAAGATGGAAAGATATGCTGCATTTCATTGATCAAAATCGACGAAATTGAGGGAATGGTGAAAAATATGCTTGGACCTGTGATGAAAGAAATGTTCAAAGATTGACATTTGGAATAGACTGGGAGGTGATTGATATGGAGAAAAAAAAAGTTCGGAAAGTGGTCAGAGAAGGCTATGCCAGGATAGCTAAACAGAGTGATCCGTGTTGTGCGTCAGTCCAATCATGCTGTGAAAGCCCTGATTCGGCAGAGGATCTCAGCAAGAAACTCGGTTACTCTGAGGAGGAACTCAAATCTGTTCCTGAAGGTTCGAATCTAGGTCTTGGCTGCGGGAATCCGGTCGCATTGGCCTCATTAAAAGAAGGGGAGACCATTCTTGACCTGGGTGCGGGGGCAGGATTCGATTGTTTTCTTGCCGCAAACAAAGTCGGGAAGAAAGGAAAAATTATAGGTGTCGATATGACCCCGGAGATGGTTGAGAAGGCGAGAGAGAATGCGGAAAAAAGCGGGGCCGACAATGTGGAATTCCGGCTTGGAGAGATTGAAAACCTGCCTGTGGCTGATAATTCTGTTGACGCAATAATCTCCAATTGTGTGATTAACCT
>CAYFVQ010000164.1:0-8299 GCA_964346585.1 uncultured Eubacteriales bacterium
GGATGATGGAGGACTTCGGAAAGGGATTGAGTCCCGACACCCCATACTCCGCCACCTCTTATGGTGACGACCTTGTAGTCATGCAGGAACCGCAGAAACTTCTCGAAATCATGATGGGGAGGAAGAACGGGGATCACCAGGTAGAGGAAGCTTCCTTCAGCATCAAACGGGACGATGCGGTCGATCGGAGTCGTGCCTTCCGGACCTGGTGAATGGGAAAGGGCCTCTGCTTCTGGAATGTAGCAGTGGATGACAGTCTGGAAGTTGCTCTCTGCATAGATTTTTTTGTGAATCTGGAGTTCCGGGGAGTCTGATTTTTCAGGAGAAAGAGGGACCTCCACAAGCGGTCCGCCGATTTCCCGGGGCATGGAGGCTTTGGGAGCAAAGAGCATCGTCCGAGCACCGCGGATCGATATAGACCCGGTATGGAATGGAGAGAGCCGGGACTCGAAAATTCTAGCCCCTGTTTTTTTAAATTCTCTGACAATCTCTTCTTCCTGAGGAAATTCGCAGACATCATCGCCTTCTACCGAATACTCTGTCGGAGGAAAGGAGAAATGCGAATCTGGATCCGATTGAATGGTCTGCCTCAGCTTTGTGATGTCCAGACCTAGTTTGCTGGCAAGGCGGACGACGGCGCCGGAATTGTTCGCTACGCAGATTAAGAAAAAAGCTTCATTGAGGGTTCTGCCCCTCGAAAAAGCGCCATGGGCTTGAACTATAGTGACTGGATGTTGGGCCAGCCGTTCCGGAATTGTGTTCGTCATCTCAGGAGACCCACTCGGGACGGCAAACCAGTCGACCGGCACATGGCCTCCGAGATGATAGTGGCCAAGAGGGTCAACCGGAATAAACGGCTCGGGCTGGTTGGGTTTATCTTCATCGTCCAGCGTGGCGATGATGAGTTCTTTCGTATGGCAGTGCATCGAGGCTTGGGCATCCTTTTGGGCAAGAATACGGGCATGAATATCTGTCTCAGATGAGGCCTTGTAGTATCCAAAGTCAGTCTCTGAAGGCGAAAGAAAGCATATTTGACTGGGCTCGATATCTCCCTTCTGGGATCCGGTAGAAGTGATGGCTATTTTTGTTTTACCCTTTTTGTCCTTCCACTGGACGGCCATATTACCACTGTGGCTGTCCTGGATGTCGTACAGGAGCGATGCCCGCCCGACAGCCTGGAACAGGCGGATGAGCTCTTCGCTGGCCTTCCATTTCTCCGGTGTCATGGTCACTATCCCTTTCGGCTCAAAGAGTTGAGAAGAGTTTGGGGAGGCCTTCCATCTTTATCCCATCCCCGAACTTGATAATAATCGATTTTCATTTTTTCCATAGCTTCTTTGGGAATGCGCATTTCTTTTCCTTCTACCTGTATGGGCTCCTCGCTGAAGCGTTCGGGCAATGTATCGTCTTCAGGGGCCATTCCCGCAGAAAGGTTGAAAGCTCTCTCCATTGTGGCGATTCTGTTCGCTATCTCTTCCAGCCTGGATGTGGAGAAATCCAAGCCTGTGGTTGCACTCACCATCCGAGACCAGGGTTCGGTGGAAAAGGCAAAACCTGTGAAGCGGCAGATGCCCAGGCTGTCTTGAATGATGCCAAGATTTTGCATGTTCATGATAGCGATCGGAGACTGTAGCAGGCTATAGCGTGGGATTTCCCGAGTTCCGCCAAAGAAGGCCAGAGAGACAGCATAACCGCCTCTGAGATGGCAGGCGCCGTTCGGAGAAGTCATGTACCCTAAAGCTTGAGTGAATGAGCCACGGGGGTCATATCCTGGAATTTCCAGTTTTTTCACAGTCATCGAGTATTCCGGATGGTTGAAGGCGCTAGCCAGGCGAAAAGAGCCATCTGCGAGTTTATCTCCGATGCCTTTTCTCTGCGCCGTGAGCTCCACCATTTTCTTGAGGATTTCTCCATCGCCGAAATGGATTTCATCCCCATTCGTATCTTCAGGGGTGATAATACTTCGTTCGAAAAGCTCCATGGCGCAGGCCAGTGTCCCGCCAAAGCTAATAGTATCTATTCCCATTTCATTGAGGCGATAGTTGGCGAGAGTGATGGCTTCGAGGTTATAGATCCCACAGTCCAGACCGGTCATCACGATTGTTTCGTATTCGGGTCCCTCGCCCTTTTTATCTTTAAGCCGCGTATGGCGCTGGCAGGCAATCGGGCAGCCGAAACATCCTCCCGGCCGCTCAAGGATTTTTTTCTGAAGAGTCTCGCCTGAGACTTTATCCAGCTCATTGGCTTCATGTCGATTATCTTGGAAATTCTTATGAGGCAGCATGTCCATGATATCGATGAGTTTTAGAAGCCCGGAAGTGCCGAGTTCCCGCATGAGGCGTTTGGTTATAGGGGCGGCCTTCATCAAATAAAAAGCTTGATCCAATCCGGATTGGAATTTTTCGCTGTCATTTATTTTGGTTTTCTTTTCGCCGAAAACTCGAACGGCTTTGAGATTTTTACTACCGAATACTGCGCCGGCACCGGAACGGCCATACACTCGACTCTTATCATTTACGAGTGAAGAGATCCGAACAAGATTCTCACCGGCTGGTCCTATGCAGAGTACACGGTGGCGTTTGCCCGGTTCGCTTTTTTCGGTTAAATTCTCGGTTGTTTTGTGAGCATCTAAGCCCCAGAGGTCTTTGGCCGGGACAATTTCGACATCCTTCGGACCGATATCAATCATCACCGGTTCAGTGGCCCTTCCTTTGATGACCAGAACATCATATCCGCAAGATTTGAAAAAGTTGGCCCATGTGCCGCCACAGTTCGAGCTGCCTATCAATCCGGTTAAAGGGGATTTGAAAACAATGTGTCCTCGGCAGGCTGTTGGCGCTCGTGTTCCGATGAGGGGGGATGTGGCAATGACAAATGTATTACCTGCACCAAGGGGATCACATCCAGGATCAATCTTATCCGTAAAAATACGAGTCGCCAGACCTCTTCCCCCCAGGTATTCTTCTATTATTCTTGGATCTAGAGAGTGGATTTGGACCTGGCTTCCAGAGAGGTCAACCTCGAGTATTTTGCCGTGGTATCCGTGAAGCGGAGGATGTTTCATGTCAATTAGGTTCTTTTTGAATGATAGATTGTAAACACACTCCCACACAAATTTCAAGATAATATGGGGACGTTCCCCAAGGTGCCACCTTAGCTCAATCATTCCTCTATTTTGACCTGTCTTTTAAAAGATAATGCATCGGAGATAGGCAAGGTAGGCTAAGGTGGCACCTTGGGGAACGTCCCCAATAAATTTGAGCTGGAAATTTTCTTTATTTCAATATATAGTTCTAAATTATCCTGTTGGAGTGAATTATTCGCTTTGAGAAGGAGACCGAGATGAAAAGGCCTTGGCAATTGGTTTGGCTGCTTTTTTTCGCCTCGCTCTGGGGGCTGACTGAAGTTGTCGCTGGTGATGGTCTCTATGCATTGAACGTGCCCTATGCCTCTGTATTCCTGACTGTATGGGCCTTAGTTATTTTGTCTCTGGGAAGAGGATTTCTGAATAAACCAGGTACTTCAACTCTCATGGGATGCGTCGCTGCCCTGTACAGAATGGTGAACGCCGCCCCGTTTTTCTGTCACATCTGGGGGATTGTTTTTATCGGTATGGCCTTTGATCTTGCTTCGTCTCTTTTAATGAAGGACGGACGCAAGTTTTTTCTCAGAGGCAGCCTGACAGGAATAACCAGTGCTTATTTAGGAAATGCTCTTTTTGCTCTAGTCATGACTTGGATTCTCCGCAATGAATACTGGACTGCAGTCGGCTTACCAAAGGTGCTCGAACATGTATTCATCTCCGGGAGTCTAGTGGCCGTTGCCGCTTCTGGAATCGTGCCGCTGGGATACTGGCTGGGCCGGAAAGTGGATGATTTTCCCAGCTTGCGAACACGATGGGTCTACAGCACACTCACTCTTCTGGTTCTGGGCCTCTGGACACTAGTGCAAATAGTGAGATAAGACAGAGTAGGCTCCGCAGGTCAGAGATTGTATGCTAAATCGACCTTTTCATTTTCAAGCGCCAGCTGGAAAAATCTTTAAGATTAAGGTTAATCTTTTTCCTATTTGTGGCAAAATGAAAGAAATGACAAAAATCAGAAAGAGTTGCACGGGCCGGGGGAAGCCAGGAATGAGGTGTTTGAGATTAGGTTCGGTTCTCGCTCTGGTTTCCGGCTTGTTCCTGCTCTTGTCCGCTCAGACTCAGTTAAGCGTCTACATAGAAGAAGTGCTCGTGATCGGAGAAACACATGAGGATTTGCTCTATCAGCGTCCTGGGCTGACAGTAGACGATGAAGATAATATCTACATTACTGATTTAAGGAATAATCTCATCAGGAAATTTGATAGAATCGGAGAATTCATAAAAGAAACAGGGCTGAAAGGCAGGAGACCCGTGGGACTTGAGGGTCCCAGTCTCATTAAATATCACAACAAGAAACTGTATGTTTCTGAAGTGTCGAGTCCCGGGATTCTTGTTTATAACCAGGACTTAGAGTATGAAATGGAAATTCCCATCCCATTCACCGTCACTGATATGCATGTCATTTCTGATTTACAGATTGCCGTCACAGCTCTGAAGAGGGAATATGAAGAAGGAAGAGCCATCTACTGCATCTACATCTATGATATTGAGACGGAAGAGACTGAAAATATAATTTATGCCAGGGGAAGAAGACTCTCGATGATGAATATGTTTAATTTTGTGGTGGATAGAAGAGGTGAATTCATTCTGGCTTACACCTGGGAAGATAAGATTGAAAAACTGGATAGCGAGGGAGAAATCCTCTGGACTCAGAGTTTATTGGATAAGAGAAGGGTGAGAATGCGGGAGGAGAAGGATCCTCGGCCCGCCTTCGGAGAATATCCCGTTGAGGCCGCATTCAAGGGAATCGCGCTGGACAACCGTGGATACATACTGGTTTTGGGAGGTCATCTCTCTGAAAATCCCAATCGAGATGTTTATATCTTGAGAGAAAATGGGCAATACCTGACTACCTTCACTTTACCTGAGCCGGCTCATGCCATACACATGGACAGGAACAATTTTCTTTATGCGCGCGCATCGAAAGGGACCTCTTTCAGAAAATATGCCTTGAAATATTTTTATGAATAGGTCATTTCTCTTCCGTGCGTCCACCTCTCCATTTTGTATGGATAATTTTATGAGTGAAATACAAGGAAATAGCTTCGCTCCCTTCAGATTTTTATCGCCATTCCCTCATCAACCTTCTCGGCCCTGCGGAACTCCGCGAGCCTATCTATCCTCGCGCCTAGATGTCCAAGCTTATTCTTGTCCCGTCCGTTGGGCTATATCATGCTCAAACAGTCCTCGGGCCCGACTCTGTCGGATTCCCTCGAAGAACAATGAGGGAAGGCTAAATCTTCAAGGTCGCTCTCTCTATTCCCGTGTATTTCGCTCACAATTCATGGAGGAGACTCGTTTTAATTAGACTTCTTGAATTGAAATGTTCGAATAGATTTTTTCTTTCGTCAGACCCTGCCATCTTGGTGAAGGGGAGAGAAAGAGCCAGAGTCAAGCGTTGACTCTGGAGGTATAAACGACGATGACTTCGAAAGAACGGTTCCTTAAAGCATTGGAGAGGAACAAACCTGACCGGCTTCCAGTGACGACCCATCATGTGATGCCCTATTTTCTGAAAACTTACATGAATGACGTGTCTTGCCAGGACTTTTTCGACCGCTTCGGACTGGACCCAATCCATTGGGTCATCGCCCATAAACCTGACACTGCCCGGAAGGAATTCTTGGACCCGGTACAGAAAGGATTGGATTTTTTAGAAGCGCCTCGCATCTGTTCCGATAACTGGAAAATCAGGACAACACGCCTTCCTGACAGGGAATATCAGGCAATCCGATATGAATTCATCACGACGGATAAGAGTCTCTCCATGGTCTTAAAGAGCGATGAGTACACGACCTGGGTGACGGAACGACTGATTAAGGAAAAGTCGGATATTGATATCTTTGCCGAATACGCAGCGGTACCAATCTGTGATGTGGAAGAAGTCAATACAGAAGCGGATTCGTTCGGTGAGCGAGGCTTGATCCGCGGCTCCATTCCCGGATTCGATGTCTACGGGCAGCCCGGCTGTTGGCAGGATGCTGCTGTCTTATACGGAATCGAAAAGCTCATCCTGGAAACTTTTGATGACCCTGAATGGGTCCATATATTCTTGAAAATTTTGCTGGAGAGAAAAAAGCACTTTGTCCAATCCCTGGAAGGCGCAAATTTCGACCTCATTGAGCACGGTGGAGGCGATGCCTCCTCCACAGTCATTTCCCCGAAGATCTTCGAGCAATTTGTCGCTCCTTATGACGCCGAGCTGATTGAAGCGGCCCATCAGGTGGGACAGAGGGTTGTCTACCATACCTGCGGAGGCATGATGCCGATCCTGGAGATGATCGCGGATATGAATCCGGATGCCATGGAGACTTTTACGCCACCGGCCATGGGCGGAGATGTGGAATTGAACAAAGCGAAGAAGAGGATCGGGCAGAGAGTGTGCATGATTGGCGGTTTCGATCAGTTCCATTACTTGAAAGACTGCTCTTCTGAAGAAACGAGGCGAGCTGTTCGCCGCTGCTTTGATGAGGCGGGGGAGGGAGGCGGTTTTATTCTGGCGCCCTCAGACCATTTTTTCGACGCGAAGGCAGAGCTGGTCGAAGCGTATGCGGATGAAGCCAAAAAATGCAGATATTAGTGGCTAAAAAAATCACTTATTACTGAGGCAAACTCTTCAGGTTTTTCTTCGAATGCAAAGTGGCTCGCTTCAGCCATCACTTTGAAGATTCCTTTCTGGACTAATGCGGCGTATTCCTGACTGGCCGCTTCAGATTGAATATCCCGTGCACCATGGATCACCAGCACTGGCGCAGTGATTTTTTTGACGTATTCCTTTAAGTCATATGTCATGCCGAGAGAAAGATAAAGGGCATGAACCATCCATCCTCCCAGGCCTTTTGTTTCTTCTGTATCCGCGGCCAAACCAACACCTTTTTTTCCGAGTGCAGACACATAGAATTTGGCGAAACCACTGTTTATTCTGGCCAACTCTTCTTCGCTTTTTTGGAAGATCGCTCCGTAGTTGAAGTATTCTTTTAAGAAGGCGTCGAACTCGGCCTGCTCTTCAGTGGACAGATGTTTTCTCATCCGGTCCATCCCGCCGTGAGAGGAAGGAAGAGAGAGCGTATCAGCCGGAGAAATCAAAACCATTTTCTCGACTCGTTCTGGAAATTCAAGGGCATAGAGCGTAGCCAGAAAAGCTCCGTAAGAATGACCGATGAGTATGAGCTTATCTTGTCTTAAAAGATGACGGATACGTTCGATGTCAGCCAACTGAGTTTTGATACCCAGAAGCTTGTTCAGAATGCCCATGTTCTGAAGAAAGTTTTGAGAATCGAATTTATCCACAGGCCGCGTGGATTTTCCGCATCCCCGTTGATGATAGTAAGTGAAGCTGTAGCCCTTGACGGATGCGAGTCCTTTCCAGGGTTTGTAGGGAGGTATGCCTGGTCCCCCATGGATTATAAGAACGGGTTTTCCCTCTCCCTGGGAAAAGTGGTACAAAAGGATTTTATCCTCGACTTTCCAGAAGTTTTCTTGGACTCCTTTTTGGTCTGGAGGGATGAATGAATCCTTTAGATTTTTATCCTCAACCAGTTTTCCCGGAGAATACAGGGAAGTCTGAGAGAATACGGCTGTGATGAAAAGCAAAGAGAGCGCTAGGACTGTGATGATTCTTTTTTTCATTTTTGTACCACCTATTTTATTGAAGTCATCACCCAGAGCAGCAGGATGATCACTCCCACTAAAATCCAGCTCCCGCCAAATCCCAGATAATCGGTCTTGGTGGGCTTGAGAATTTCCCAGTTCGAACCAGGGAACAGCTTGTCTTTTTCGAATTTTCGCGGATTCCTGTAGGAATCTTCCAGCGCATTCCTTTCTTCCTCAGGAGTTTTCTGAACTGGAGTATGCAGCCTGGCAAAGAACCTGTCCAGATGAGGCTTAGGAGCGGGCTTGGTCACGAATGAGACAAGAAAAAGAAAGAGGAAGGGAAACAGGGCATCAAAGAAGAAACGGATAGCCACGAGTTGGGCCTTGGTGCAGGAAGTGAAGTCAATGCCCAGCCAGCTCAGCACCCAGATCTCCGCGTGAAATCGTCCCAATCCGACTTTTGATGAATCGGGATTTGCCGGGTCGGTCCGGGCCACGTTCTCGAAGAAAACGCCGACGGCCTCTATGGTGTGTTCTTTTTGTATAGACTGGCCGATAAAC
>CAYFVQ010000165.1:0-2398 GCA_964346585.1 uncultured Eubacteriales bacterium
GTCAAATCTCACAGCAAGATTGTGAAGGCTGGCTCGGATGCCGTTGTCTCACCGACCTTTATCGGAGGCATGCGGATGGTTTCTGAAATGATCCGTCCTGCCGTAGTGACTTTCCTTGACATGATGCTCCGCGAGAGGAAGAAAGTCCTTCGTGTTGAGGAAGTCACTATCAAGAAGGGTGCTTCGTTGGATGGAAAATCCATAGAAGAGTCAAAGATCAGCGAGAAGACGGGCGCTCTTCTGGTTGCCGTGAGCCGGAGCGGAAGCAAAGATTATGAGTTTAATCCCCCGAAAGAAAAGGTCCTCAAAGAGAATGACGTCCTTATTCTTATGGCATCTCCCGAAAGCGTTAAACAGATGGAAAAATTAGCTGGTTGGGATTAAGAGGACTTTTTCTTTTTAGCCTTCGGCTCTGGCAATTGCTCTGGCTTTTCTTCGCTGACAAGTTCCAGTTTGCCTGAGAATCTATCCAGTCGCTTCTCTGCATCGTCAAATTTACTTTTCGCATTGATGAGGTGCGTGCCCAAAACCTGAAAGTCGTTCCGAAAGCGGCCCAGGTCACCCTGGAGCCTGGCCAGAGATTGGAAGATGTACTGAGCGGATTTCTCGATCTGAAGCCCTTTGAGTCCGAGCACGATGACCTGCAAATAAGCGAAGAAGGAGTTTGGAGAAACTGGGAGAACTCTTTTCTTCATGGCGAATGAAAAAATACTCCGTTCCTCTCCCAGGCTTTCATCTTTAAGGATTGTCTCGTAGTAGATGTTTTCAGCCGGGATGTACATCAGGGCGAAGTCATAGGTCCCCTCGTCAGGAAGGATGTATTTTTGGCTGATTCCATCGATGTGTTTTTTGACATCGATGATGAATTTTTTCTTGAGCTCCTCTTTTTCTTTTTGGTTCTCTTCTTCTTGGTATTTTTTGAAGTTTTCCAACGGAAATTTAGCGTCGATAGGAACGAGGTTGCTTCCGAGTCGGACGATGGCATCGACCATTTCGCCGCTCTTGAATTTATACTGGAGGTTGTAGTGAGCAGGAGGGAGGATTTGCGCCAGCAGGTCACCCAGAAAGAGCTCTCCGAAACCGCCGCGGAATTTTGGCGCGCGGAGCAGGCCTTCAAGCCCTGAGATGCTTTTCGCCTTTTCCAGGACTTCGCGTGTCACCTCTTCCATCTTTCCCAGGTCCTTTTTGACATCACCCAGGGTGCTGCCGATGTTTCCGGTTGTTTTCTGGAATTGGGAGCTCATGTTCTGGAGCTGCTGGTTGATGTTCTGGGTGAGTTGTCCGATCTGCTGCTGCATCAGATTCAGTGCCTGGTTTTCTGATTGGGCCGATTTGATCTCGTCGATTTTGGAGGTGGTTCTTTTCAGGAACCAGATAAGGAAAACAGAGAGAAAAACGAGGGCAGCAGCGATCAGGATCATGAACACATTGACATTCATCGAGAAAGAGTCCTTGTTGCCTGCATTATAAAAGAAACCTCGAGCCCGTGCAAACATTCTCTCCTGTCATCGCAGAAAAGGGGACAGGCCCCTTTTTTCAGAAATGTTTCATTACAGTGAGAGAAGTGACATGGTAATCTCATAAAGAAGATATCATTGTGCGCCCAAATTTAGAGAAGGCAGAAAATAGAATAGACCTCTTTTTATTAACAGTGTCATTGCGAGTGAAACGCGGCAATCTCGTAAAGAAGATGTCATTGCGTACCTATCACAGCAATTGCACACTAAGAATTGGCAGTAGACCCCTTTTTATTGACAACAATCGAGGACTTCTCTAAACTATTTAAGACTTATGGCCCGTTAGCTCAACTGGTAGAGCAGCGGACTCTTAATCCGCGGGTTCCAGGTTCGAGTCCTGGACGGGTCACACTCCTTGCCCCTGAAAAATCCTAGTTTTGTTTTAGCCTGAGTCACCTAAACTGAGCAATTTTGGGTCATTTTGTCCACACCGTGTCCACACGGATTTTCTGGAAGTGTCTATTATTGTAGGTATGTCAGACTCTCCTGGACACTTTATGTTATTTTGCAAGCTACAGAAAGGAGGTCTGGGACATGCAAAAAGAAGTCAGAGAGGCATTCAGAGTCCATTTCAAGTGGACAGTTCTTGAATATGCCAAAGTTTGTCGCACTGTGGCCAAGGCTTGTCGTGAATTCGAAGTACCGAGGTCAACCTTTTATAATTGGAAAAGAGCCTTTGATAAAGAGGGAAAGGCAGGTCTAGCCCGAAAAAAACCTATTGCCCGAAGCCATCCAAGAAGTTTAGCTCAAGATGTCGTTGATAAGATCCTTCATCTTAGACAGACATATAAACTGGGGCCCGAGAGAATCACCTGGTACCTTGAGCGCTACCATGGGATTAAAACATCAGAATCCAGCGTCTACCGCACTCTCGTTCGAAA
>CAYFVQ010000166.1:0-6653 GCA_964346585.1 uncultured Eubacteriales bacterium
AGAAGGCTTGAAGGGCTTGTCGGTGGAGATCTTATATCTTGTGCTGTGACGGAAATCGATTATGTCGAGAAAACAGTCTGTTTTCATGACCCAAAGACTTTCCGGTACCAGGGAAAAGGTGAGGCGATTCCCCTCGACCTGAAAGGCTGGGCGTTTGTGGAGGCAAAGATTTTTCTAGTTGGGAAGCAAGACCCCATACATGCTCGTTTGATGCTGGATACCGGCCTGCGCATCACTTCTTTTAACAGCCCCTTCGTGAAGGAAAACGGACTGATTGAGCAGTCACCTCAAACGGTAAAGGCCATGACGGGATTCGGAATTGGCGGTGAAAGCTGGGGAATCATCGGCCGTGTTCGAGCTATCCGGATCGGGAGCATAATTATCGAGAATCCCGTTGTGGGTTTCTCCCAGGATGAAAAGGGCGCTCTGGCGACTGACGCCTATTCGGGGATTATAGGGGCTGATATCCTGTGCCGGTTTAATGTGGTTTTTGATTACGCGAGAAAACAGGTGTTTTTAGAAAAGAACGCGCATTTTAGCCAGTCTTTTGAATTCGACATGAGCGGCATCAGGATTATTTCGGAAGGGGAGGATTTCCACAAACACAAAATATTTCGTCTGATCGAGGATTCTCCGGCAGCAGCAGCCGGATTGAAGGAAGGAGATGAGATTGTCAAGATCGACGGCCGTTCTTCTTCTGAATTCACTCAGGAAGAAATGAAGAAACTCTTGATGCGGGAAGGGAAAAAAGTGACCTTGACCATCAGGCGCAGCGGTGAGCTTCTGAATGTGACCTTCAGGCTGGAACGATTTGTCTGATCTGCTCCTGGAACGGAAATAAGTATGACAGCCAATAATTTGGATGTGTTTTATCCCGTATTATCCTTATTAAACACAAAAATCACTTAACAAAATCACTCTTAGAATTAAAAACCGGAGGTGTTCTACTTGGATAATAAACAATTAATTATGGCAAAACAAAAAACAATTCACAATCTTCTGGTGATAGCATCTATTCTTACTATATTCTTTCTTGCCTGCCTTGATAATGTGCCCTCACAGAGTGAAACTCCTGGCTCCAATGTGAATTCTATATCAAATCAAGAAGAAGAAATTACCAACTCTATAGGAATGAAGCTGAGATTAATCAAAGCCGGATCGTTCATAAGGGGGACCGATATTTCAGAAGCCTGGCCAGATGAGAAGCCGGCTCACAGAGTAACTCTCACTAAAGATTATTACATTGGAATCTATGAAGTGACCCAAGCAGAATACAAAGCTGTAATGTTTAAAAATCCTTCAAGAGTCAAAGGTGATAATCTACCCGTTAATGCTGTGACCTGGTATGACGCTGTTGAATTTTGCAAAAAGTTAAGTGAAAAAACGGGAGACGTTTATCGTCTGCCCACTGATGCAGAATGGGAATATGCCTGTCGTGCTGGCACGACCACAAAATATTATTGGGGTGACAATCCAGAAGGCGGATATGCCTGGCATCTGGGAAATAGTGGGGGAAATATCCATCCTGTTGGCCAAAAAAAGCCGAATGCATGGAAGCTATACGATATGGTTGGTAACGTTGAAGAGTGGGTTCAAGACCTACAAGGCGGTCATTCTTCTGAGTCGCAGATAGATCCAACCGGACCTCTGCCCTCAAAAAACAAAAAAGAAATTTTTCATATGCTTAGAGGTATGAGCGCTAAAGATGACTTGGAATTTATGCGTGTTACGTTACGCCATTTTCATTCAGGTGGCTATCCAAGCCGAGGTTTCCGAATAGTAAAAGAGGTTCATTAGCCATCGCACCTATGATTTGAGTAAAGGGAAATTGGATTATCCGACTTTATAAGAAAAATAAAAAAGATTTCCATTTAAGCGGATTGAGAATCTGCGCGAGAATCGATGAGTAAAATATCCTTTGTCGGGTTTCTATGGCAATCAAAATCAGAGACTTCTAATCTGGCTTTTTATGGCACGAATGGGAGCCGGGCGAATGGAAGGAAGGAGTCGTTCCATGAAACCAAAAAAATATAAGAAACAAGAAATTATCCGTGCGTATTTAATCCTGTTAATCCTCATTGTTTTGTCCTATTGTTCATCTGTACCGGATGCGGCTTCGATCGAAGTGACCCACATAAATGATACTATCCTTAAGCTCTGCGTTGATGATTTCGTCAATCTAGTCGCTTTCATTGGCCCCGAAGGCGTGTTGCTCGTTGACACAGGTTTCGATGAGTCTGCAGAGCAGGTCAAATCAATTCTGAAAGAACACGGCGGTGACAATATCGAATACATCATTAACACACACTCTGATTACGACCACATCGCTGGCAATTCTGCCCTGAGCGGAAACGCATTCGTATTGGCTCACACGCGCTGCAAATCCCAACTCATGGAATACGCTGATCCTGAATATGACATCCCTTTTGACAAGGCCCTATTTCGCGGGGCTTACCCCACGATAACATTCGAAGAACCTGTCACGCTCTACTTCAACGGAGACGAGATCCAGGTCATTCCTCTGACAGGAGGGCACACGGACGAAGACGTTATCGTTTATTTTAAGAAATCGGGTGTGGTTTGCTTGGGAGATATGATTTCACCGGGAACCTTCCCGGTTGTGAAACTCAACAACGGTGGAAATGCACATACTTTAATCGAGAACGTCGGTAGATTGATATCTCTGTTTCCGGAAAATGTGACTTTTATTGTTGGACACGGCGAGGATATGACGGTCAAAGAATTACGAATCTATCATGATATGCTGAAGAGCACAATCGCCATCGTTCAAGCGGCTATGAAAGCCAATATGACTGTCGAGGAGATGAAGCAGAGGAACATCCTCGAGGACTGGTCATCGTTCAACGACCCGAAGTACGAAGAGACGACAGCAGAAACATGGATAGAAACCATTTACAGGTCATCAGAAGAAAGAACGAATGAGATAAAGGACCCGATGCTTAAAGGCCCTTATCTCGGCCAGAAACCGCCGGGAATGACTCCAATAGCTTTTGCTCCCAATATCATTTCGACAAATGAGTATCATCAATGTTGCTCAGGTTTCATGGCAGAAGGTGCAATATTCATTTTCAGTCCAATAATTCCAGGATCTGACTGGAAATATAAACCTACTTATTTTATGCAATTGAAAGATGGGAAGTGGACAAAACCCAAAATTGTACCTTTCAATAACTTATTCCCCTATAACTTTACCGTAGCGCCTGATGGCCAAACTCTATACTTCACATCTCTTAGATCAGTGGACAATTCTTCGATTTTATTAAAGATACCCAATATTTGGTTTGTTCAATATGGAAATAAGGGTTGGACTGAGGCCAGAATGTTGGGTCCAGAGTTGAATCCAGAAAATTATGTAGTAAATTATCCGTCAGTCTCGAATAGCGGAAACATCTATTATTCGAGCGATCAACCGCCTTGTTTAGGCAAAGGAGATATTTTCTTTTCTAAATTTGCAGAAGGAAAATTTTTAGCGAAACAAAATCTCGGGGAGATGATCAACACTGAATATAGCGAAGACGACCCATTTATAGCTTCAGATGAAAGCTTCCTAATCTTCTGCTCAAGTAGACCCGGAGGGTACGGTTCATATGACCTTTACATTGCCTTTCGAAGGAAAGACGGGACCTGGACAAAAGCGAAAAATATGGGCCCAGAGATCAACACATCAGGAGAGGAGGCCCGGCCATCTATCACCCCGGATGGGAAGTATTTCTTTTTTACTAGAGGAGATGTAAATCCTGATTGGAGAGATATTTTCTGGGTTAATGCCGATTTTATTGAAACGCTGAAAGCAGATGAATTGAAATAGCAGGAGGTTTATCATGAAAATAAAATTTTACTTGATCATGTTTACGATTGTTTCACTGCCTGTATTGTGTCAGTCACAACAAAAGGAATATAAAATCAGCGAAATTGGGAGATGCAAAACAGGTGTTGCCTACGATGTATTTGCAACAGGGAATTATGCCTATGTCACAACCAATCACGGAGTGACTATTATTGATATTAAAGACAAAGCTCGGCCTGAAATTATTGGCAAAGTCAAAACAAAATCACCGACGTTTGGAGTCTTTGCTCGATCGCAAATATTGTATACGGTGACATTGGACGGCCAGTTTGTCATAGCGGAGATTCAAAATCCCAGGAAACCGGAAATTGTCACTTCAGTAAAGAACCTTGGTGAAGCCGATGAGATAACGATCGTTGGGTCTTACGCCTACATTACTTTGGATCATGGGAAACTTGTGATTTTCAATATAGATGAAGCAGCGAAACCTGAACTTATCGGATCTTATAGTCATACAGGATCATTAAAGGGCATTTCGGCTAAAAATGGTATTCTTTATATTGCGGCAAGGAGCAAGGGATTTTTGATCATTGATGCGGCCAATCCAGCTTCCCCACAATTAAAATCGATAATTCCTGTTAAAGGCAGTGCACGAAGTGTGGACAATTATGAGGAATTGTTGATTGCCGGATCCCATACCGGTCCTGTAAATCTATATGATATATCCAAACCGCTATCTCCTGTTAAGCTAAGCAGTGTCAATGACGGAGGTGAAGCCTATGGGGTCAGCGTGAAGAACGATATTCTTATCATCGCAGATTTGCAACGGGGTATTCTTGCTTACGAAATAAGCGATCCTAAGAATCCTCTATTTTTAAGTCAAATTAAATGTTCAGCTCATAGTGTTTACTATTTCAATAATTATATTTATGTTAGCGCTGAAACAGGATTTCATATTTTCAGACTTCTGCAAAATAAAAAGAGATAGAATTTTCTGACCAATTGAAAAAGGAGGCACGATATGAAAAGAGAAAGAGCATTTTTAGTTTTAATCATCCTCTTATTAAGCATCACAATAAAACCTCTGTTCCCATGCACTATTGTTATGGTTTCAGGAGGTGGAGTCATTTTATTCGGCAACAATGAAGATGGTTCACATCCGTTCACTAAAATTTGGTTTATTCCTTCACATGACGAAACATATGGAAGAGTAGGCGTTGGCTTCGATGATAAACTTGAATATCCATTCTGCCAAGGGGGGATGAACGATCAGGGACTGTGTGTTGATGGTACTCGTGTACGGACTACAGATTGGGAGCATAATGCAAATTTGTTGGATTATGATACAAGTGGTCCTCTCTGGGGCAATCTTTGCGACCATATTCTAGCCAATTTTGCTACTGTTGAAGAGGTGATAGAGTTCTTTGAAACTCATAACATCGATTATTTAAGACGAGTGAAATTTGCGGTGGCAGATAAAACAGGATCCATGGCAGTGATAGAATGGAGCGATAGCAGGTTGCAAGTCATTAGAAAGACTTCTGGTTTTCTAGTTGCTACAAATTTTGTGCAGTCGAATTATGAACCTGCAAGATTCGTGAGATATGAGATTGCTGAGAACATGTTGAGCCGTGCTTGTGAATTCTCTGTTGACTTGATTCGAGAAGTCCTCTTCGCCACCCATGTAAGAAATGCAGGTGAGACACTTTATTCAAATATTTTTAATCCGAAAAATGGCAATATATATCTTTACAACTTTCATGATTTTGGAAATGTTATCAAATTGAATTTGAAAGAAGAACTAAAAAAAGGCAAAATATCACACAGTATTACAACTCTTTTTCCGAATCCCTCTTTTTCACATCTTAACTATCTGAAGGTCGCCTTACTGCAGAACTTGCGTGTCTTTGTAGATTCTAGTAATACTGAAAAGGATTATTACAACAAATACATTCAACTGAAGCATATTTATAAGGATAACTTTAAATTAGATCTAAATATCTCGGAGAACGCATTTAATAATTTTGGTTACCAGCTTCTGCGAATAAAAGAGTATGAAAAGGCTATTAATATTTTTAAGATTAATATAACTGAGTATCCGAGTTCTTGGAATGCTTATAATGGTCTAGGTGAGGCTTTTGCCCAATCAGGGAATATAGAGAAGGCAATTAAAAATTATGAGAGATCAATTTCTCTTAATCCAAAAAACGAAGCTGGTAAAAAGGCCCTTGAAAGCCTATATCATAAAAAAAAGATAAATCTGCATTCGCAGATGGGCGGTATACTAATCCTGATAAATTAAGTGAAGCGATCCATACTCAAGGAGATGAAGCCACACCTTTTATTGCTTCGGATGGAAGTCATCTGATTTTATATAACCCATTCCGGCCAAAAAACCAGCCTTGAAAATATCATATTCTCGCTTAAACCAAAAGAATTGAAGTAAAAAGAGATAGTATTTTCTGACAGATTAAAAAAGGAGGTACGGCATGAAAAAGTTTTCGCCTGAGTTTTCCCTTGTTCTTCTCATTATTCTTCTTATTGCCGGATGTAAGGCTCCCGCGGTGGACACGTCTTCTGACTACGAATTGGTGAAGGAAAGTATCGAACAATCGATAGGCTGGGCCATCGAGAAGGATTTCGACGCCATGTTCCGCCTGTGGGCTGACGACATGTTTCACTTCTGGCTGGTCTCCGAAAGCCAGGTAGTGGGTTTGGAGAATTTCAAAAAATATGCCGAACGGTGGAAAGATCCCGATTTCCGGGGAACCCGCTTCGAATTCAAGGACTTGCGCATCGTGTTTTCCCGTTCCGGTGATGTGGCTTGGTATTCCTGCTTTCTCGA
>CAYFVQ010000167.1:0-7563 GCA_964346585.1 uncultured Eubacteriales bacterium
ATACAAGGTGCTCCGCAAGTAGCCGTTCAGCTCGAAGGCCTTTTCCTGGTCCTGGCTCACTTCAGCCTCTTCAAACAGTCCCTGGCCCAAGACTGTCGTGGATAAAAATAATATTAGGACAAGACCCATCCCTTTGACCCTCATGGCAGTCTCCTTTGTCTTATGGGATTAATCAAACGTTTGTTCGTATACACAAGATAATAATTAAACAAACGTTTGTCAAGTTGGGAAACATTCAAGACACAGCGTGGGGTCAGACCTTAAAAACTTCAGTTATTTCAATTTTTCAGAATTCAGTATGATATGGGGTCAGGCCTTAAAAACTTCAGTAGAGCGTGGAGTCAGACCTTAGGGATTTCAGTTGCTTCCATTTACCAGAATTCAGGAGGCGCCGGTTATGATATTTTTGTTATCAGAATTCTTCGCCTTCTCAAACGGAAATGCCGCAGGAATAAACTGGATATGCAGAGAAAAAGCACAATAATAAAAAGAATGTTACTGAAGTTTTTAAGGCCTGACCCCGCTGCTTACTGTTTCCCGGATATGTACTGGCAGTAAACCATAATTTATCGGTCCTGACTTTGTTGTCTCACATGGAAATTCTGCGCACTCAAAACAATATCTGATATCCTTTTCATGGGCGCAAGTGGCTATCTTGCAGCATTTGTTCTCTTTAGGAACACAGCCAGTTTCTCCGTTCGGGCATTCTCCTCGAGTCATCCTTGGGCAGATCTCACAGGCAATTCCGCAAATGCCTATTCTCATTCGATGGTTGTCCCCTTTCTATTGTCCGTATAAAGCCTGTTGTTTTATAAATAATTAAAATAAATGAAAATTGCTGCTAGTATATGCTTTTTTAATAATTATAGAATTTTCAAATTCCAAAACACTCACTACGCACAACCATGCAGAACTTCTGGTTCCAGCTTTTTCTGAACTCGTTCCGCTCAAAATCAGAGTCATCCTACACATATATGGAACTATTTTCGTTAGGATAGACCATTACTCTGTCTTTGACTGAACCACTCGTATGGATGTCACAGCCTATTCTCTTATCCCATTTTCACAACTTCTAAAAAGGAAGAGGAAGCGATCAGGCTAAACCCGGCAAGGCTCAACAGGACAGCAACAACCATTATCGCTAATTTTTCTCTTAATTTCATTTTATCCTCCAATCTTTATTTTCATTCTCATATGTATATAGACGTATTTCACACCAAAAAAGTTTACTATTATTATAAATTTAATTGGATTTTTTTATTTAACCTGATTAATCGATCAAATTTTCAATTTCTGCTCGAGTGAAGAGCCATGTTTTTGGATTCCGGATAACTGAAGATTTTTATTATGCGAAGAAAAAAAGAAGTTTTAAAGACTAGACAGAGATGGAAACCTGTACTCTATATGAAAGAAAAGGGAGACAGTCCTTTAATCTCAGTAATTGAGCAACTCTTTTGGCAGTGATACTGAAGGCAAAAGTGTCATTGCGAGCGAAGCATGGTAATCTCTTTAGAATATTAATGCAAACTCTTTCTTATGAGATTGCCACGTCACTTCGTTCCTCGCAATGACAATAGGATAAGATTGCCGCGCTCTGCGCGCAATGACACCTATATCCTGAACATCGATAAACAAATTCTAGATGATTATGGAGTTATATGCACTGTTCCATTATCAGGTTTATTCTTTAAAGGAAATATCTTTGTCTTTCTCTCAAGACGCTTGAGAGGATGCCCAAACATGCAAGGTTAATCCTGGAAAACAACCTCATAGCCTTCCCGTATCGGAGGTTTTTTGAAAAAAGTAATGAATTTGGCCACCTGTTCCTGGTAATAGCGATTTTTCTCGTTGGCCACAGCATCTTCTTCACTCTCCCAAAAGGTAATAGCCATTCCATTTCCTGTTTTACGGTCCATCAAGACTTGAGCTCCCTTATAACCTTTTTGTTGCTTCGCTGCCGGAATCACACTCTCCTTGTAGCGCTTGACTAATTCATCGACCCTGTCCGGAGAGATCCGAGTTATGGTTAGACGCGCAAACATGTGTATCCCTCCTAATATTCCTAAAGCCTCACTCCCCATGACAAGGGGGTTTCTTCATTCTTCATAAAGCTTTTGTATCATTCTTCTACGTTCGGCTAGGTTATTCCCTTAAAGTCAGACTTCTGTTTCAGGTTTGGAGAAAACGAAAAGATTTGCACTTTCAAGAATATTGATTGCTTCTCTTCCATCTTCCCGATAAACGTTTAAAAAAATATATAGACAGCAGAATCAGATGTCAAGGTTGAAGTTAATTATCCTAAAGACTTTTTTCAGGACTAGGTACGGATTTGACTCTAAATAGTTTTGTATCAGCTGACTATGAAACGAACTTTCGTTGAAAAAATATCAGAGAATACAATATGGCGTCTAACACCAATGAATGAATTGGCTAGAGCCCAATCCTGACTCTCATTTCATCTTGTTGAAGGCGTCCATGACTTCGAGGAAATCGGAACTGGCAAAGGTGAACTCGCCGTCACCGGTCTTTTCGGCACCGGGATAAAGCTCTCTTTCCTTCCTGACTTGAAGAACCATCGTGTAAGGCGGCTGCAGCTTATAGGGTTTAAACCTAGAGAGGTCTCGAAGAGCCTTCGTCACTTCAGCCCGAATCTTATCCTGCACCATATCGGGGTGCCACCCAAGCTCAGAAGAACCCATTCCAACTTTCGTCTCGACTGTGGCCACTTCGCCAAAGAGGTCCTTGGCCTGCTGACAAATCCAATTATCCCCAGCAAGAAACACCACCGGAACATCAAACAAGCCGGCGATGAGCGCATTGTATCCGGCCTCCGGGAGGGAAACCCCGTTTATGGATAGGTCGATGACATTACCGCTCGAAGTATGTGCCAGGATCCCGTCTTTTGTGCCGGCTTTAGCATGATAGCCGATGAACAGAAGCGCATCAAAGGTCTCATCTATCCCGAGCATCATGTTCTCCGGACGGTTAGTGCTGCCGCGGAGCAGTTTCGCTTTCTTGTGCAGAAGAGCAGGGAATATGTTTGTTTTCGACCCATGTCCGTCTCTGACGACGATTTCAGTCGCCCCGGCTGCAATGGCGCCTTCAATGGCGGCATTGGTCTCAAGAGTCATCAGTTCTCTAAAGTAATCGTAATCCCGGCCTCTTGGACTGGTTTCGCTGCCTGAGATCAGACCGGCAATTCCCTCCATATCCACGGAAATGAAAACCTTGAGCCCATTTCTCGGTCCAGGCAAGCAAGCTGAATAAATGGCTAAAAGTGAAATAACAAAAAAAATCAAACCTTTTTTCATCATCATCCTCCTTCTTATTTCTTGATGTTGAAGGTCACTATATCTGAATGACTCCCCGTAAAAAATGCCCATTTATTCAAATAAATTGAATTCTCAGCCGAGCATATCCAGGAAGGTGTCTACCCGGCTGTTGAGCTGGCCTTCAAAATAATTCTGGTTCGAAACGCTGTCGCAATCTACACTCACAAACGGAACTCCCCTTTTTTGGAATGCATCCTTTATCACCCTCAACCGACCATAGTTCCAACGGCACTCCCAGTGAGCATAATGCACCACTCCATCCACTTTATACTTCTGGGCAAGGTCAATGAGAATATCCGTGTAGCTGTCGATCGGCCCATTGGCGGAATTCAATACTAGCCTCTGGGCGACGCTATGGAAAGGCTGTTCTGGGTCCAATTCATTCCAATAAATAAGATTTGTCTCTTCGAAAGCTATCGCAGCCTTCTGTTCCTTTTCCAGATAATGGAAAAAACGACTAATGAAATAAGGCCGGACGTGAAGCCAGAGGAGGCGGTATTTTTCTTCGCCAATCGGTGTGAATTTTTTTTCCACCCGTTTTTCAAGCTCCCTGGCCATACTCCGGTAAATGTTCACCGCTGTTTTCGAGCCGAATCCAAGGCCGCCCACGTAAAGATAGCCAAGCGCTTCGCTTCCTCTCATTGGGGAGGGCACTGCCTGACGGAGTTCATTCACACGGAGGGCATATTTTCGAGCCTGATTCGAAAACTCAATGGCTTGAGCTAACTTTTGCTTATTGATTTTTTGACCCAGCAGGTCACTCAATCCTTGGGCCATCCTTTCAAGCTGTTTCGCCACATAAGAGACCGCTTCTTTTCCTCTCTCCTGAGGGATATCTATCAGAAAGTAAGGACAGTCATAAACTCGGCTTGCGATGGAATTCACTTTCGCTCCTGCATCACAGAAATGAGTCATGGCAATCGCAGCTAGAGGCTGAGGGAACAGCTTGTCTATCACGGCGCCCACTCCACAGCGGAGAATTGAGCAGGTCTCCGGTGTATGAAAGTTCTTCTCAGCAATCCCCAGAAACTCATCACTTAAACCAAAACCAGCCAGAGCCACCGCCGTCGATTCCATGCATATGGGGATGATATCCAGTGCATACAAAATCTCTGACGGCGCCCAGATGGTAGTCAAAACATACGGCTTTTCTCCTTTAACGACTTCATGATTCAAGTCGAGCACCATGTCCATCTTCTTTCGAGTCGCTCTGAGACGGTCTGGGTCTCTTCTCATTTTGTTCATCAGTTTCGACTTGAGGTAAAAACTCTCCTTCTTCAGCATATCCTTTGTCACTTTTAGCTGGTTTTTATCTTTCATCTTTCTTGGCTTATTCAGAGCATTTCAATAAAGGCTTCAACCCTTGTTCTTATCTGACCGCGATTTCCTCCGACAAAATCCTCCTCTATTTGAAGGATCGGCAATCCGACATCCTGGAAGAATTCATGGTAAAGAGGGTAATCATACAGATGATTGTCA
The DNA here is from genome assembly GCA_964346585.1 of uncultured Eubacteriales bacterium. Taxonomy (GTDB): domain Bacteria; phylum Acidobacteriota; class Aminicenantia; order Aminicenantales; family Aminicenantaceae; genus SOIA01. The sequence continues at coordinate 4,812 of CAYFVQ010000167.1, forward strand.
CAGAATTTAACCGTCTGGTAGATGATTCCTTGGACTTGAAATTCCTCGACAAGCTTCTTTCCTCTTTCCAAGCGGAGTCCGGTGTTTTTCATCCGGGCACAGGGAGCTTTGAGGAGATAACAGGAGCTTATGGCTTTGATGGGGTTATCTTCTTTCTCGACATTCCCTTCGAAGTAACGGCTTCCAGAGCACAAATCATCACAGACAACAGAGGCTCCCGCATCCTCTACAAGTTCAACAATCTGAGAGCTGGCAAGGAGAGAGCCAACAATCATGATTCTTGGCCCTGGGGACAGATATGTTTTCGTCTCTTGATTTTTTGTTTCCTCTAAAAAACTCTTGAGTTTTTGGTTAAAACTTTCCCGGGGCATCTTCTGGCTGGCCTGAATGACTTTAAAAACAGTCGTTCCTTTTATGAGTAGCTCCGGGTTCTTCCTGAGCTCATAAAGCTCTGCCATCAAACGACGGCTCTCATTATATAAATCTATTGCACTCCATAATGACGAGTCTTCTATCTTTCGGTTGAAATGAGTCTCCAGAGCAGTCCTGAGCTTTTGAACTTCCTGGGTGAAATATTCCTGGGCCAGAGAGCCGGAATCTTTTGGAACATTCATAAAATAGACAAACGGAGTGGCGGAAACATAATGCTGCCAGCTATGATACAGACCCCGCATGGCATCACAGGAATGGACGATGACAATTCCTTTGAGCGTCGGATCCTCTGACTTCAGCCCAAAATCCAGACAGCTTCGCACATACGGACAGAGGTTATGATGGAGATAGGTATCCGCCAGCTTGGTGGATGGAGTCTCCTCAAGGATACGAAAAGGGTGGAAGCCTGCCGCATGTAAGACTTCTTCTGGGGTGTAGGTGCATATCCAGCCGATCTTGGGAAGGTCAGGATTCAGGTCCTTATCTGAGAAGTCGATATCCACCATGGAAGGACTCTCTTGAAAACCAATTTTTACTTTTAATGCAAATTTTTCTTTAAATCAAGGAGTAATTTTTATGTGAATTTGATTGCTTGACAACGGCCTGGATGCGATGAGATGCATCATTTTTTTCAATGCTCTGTGAAACCTGAATAAATTTATCAACCGCTTCCACCCTTGTCTTTTTCACTTCTTTTTAATTTTGACTTGACAAACAACTGATTTACTGTTATATTATTGTAGAACAGTGAGAGAAGAAAAAATTAATCCTTTTGAAATCAAAGTGGATGTCAAATCTGCACTCCCCGTCTACGAACAGATCAAAAGAGCGATCAAGCTGGTTATTCTTTCCGGGCGATTAAAAGAGGGAGATCAGTTGATGTCGATTCGGGAACTGGCTTTAAAGCTCCAGATCAATCCCAACACCATCATTAAAGTGTACTATCAGCTTGAGATGGAGGGATTTGTCCTATCCCGTCCCGGGGCTGGATACTTTGTTAAGTTTGACGGCAAGAAGATCCAGAAGGAAAGACGGGAGCTGTTTGAACAGGCCACAGACGAGTATATCTCCAAGGTCACGGATATGGGGTATTCTTTGGAGGATATCACTCAGGAGATAAATACCAGAAAAAAGGAGGGATCATGACTCAGGCATTAATCAGCGGCAATGTCGTCTGCGCATTCATCTCGGCCAAATGGGCCATGGAATTAGGATTCAGCGAAGGACGTCAAATACTGTTTCTTTTTGGTGGATTGCTCATCGGTCCACTCATGCTCCTCATCCTGTACATCCGTCTACAGTATAAAGATAAGGCGGATAGGAAGCTCCAAAAAGAAACATCGTAAAGAGAAAACAAACAAGTGACTGCGTCTGCCTCAGAATTTTCCACACACTCCTGAGTTCGCAGGATTTTCGAAACTTTATAATAGAGACGGAAATTGGCCAAAAAAACATTGAGGAGTGAGCCAATGATAAGCATTAAAAATCTGTCCTTCAGTTACGGGAAATTTAAGTTATTTGAAAACTTTCATCTCGAGATTCCTGAAGGTGAAGTCTGCCTCATCACCGGGATCAATGGAGTAGGCAAAAGCACTTTGCTACGTTTGATTGCAGGGGTTTTGCGGCCGGCCGGAGGAGAAATACTATTCGATGAAAAAATGGGACCGGATCACAGGCGCAAAATCGGTTTTATATCCGATATTCTCAGCCTGTATGAAAGCCTGACAGTTGCTCAATCCATTGACTTCCATAAGTCAGTTTACAATTTAGATAAATTCGACGATTCACTGATCCGTAATACAAAAATCAGTCACGGTCAAAAGATCAAAGAACTTTCCACCGGCCAGAAGACGATTTTTCATTTGAGTCTGATTCTTTCTACCGAGCCAGAGATTCTCCTGATTGATGAGATTATCCATTCCATCGACGCTTACCTGAGAAGAATCTTTCTCGAACAGCTGATTCAACTCCAGTCTGAACGCCAACTGACCATCATCATGGTCAACCTAAACTTCCACGATATCGAACACATAGTCGAACGAGTCATCCTGCTGAAGCAAGGAGAAATCGCTGTCGATGAAAAAATCGATGATTTGAAGGCCAAAGTCAAAAAAATCATTTCATCGACATCCCCTCAAGCTGTTCCTGTGTTGTCTCAGATCGATTTTTCCGACCACTCCGAATTCTTCGTCTATCCCTACGATAAAAAGGTCAAGGATAAAATCGATGGTGAAGTCGTAGACCTGAACCTGACTGAGATCGTCAGCGCCTTTATTGGAGGGGAATATGTTTAAAAAAGAAATCTTAGATTCATTAAAAA
>CAYFVQ010000168.1:0-3529 GCA_964346585.1 uncultured Eubacteriales bacterium
TGTTGGTACTCTTGGATGGCATCCTGGAAATTACCCGCTGCAACAAGCTCTTCCGCCCGAGCGTAGGCGCTCATCGCCTCCAGGGATGCGTAGGTTAAGAGATGCTCTTGAAGCTTTGAGCGCAGTCCGGAAGCAATTCGGTTTATCGATTTTTCCCATTTAGCCTTTGTTTTTATGGTTTCAGATATTTTGGCGATTTGCAGGTAGTTGTCGACATTTGAGGCTATAACGTTTATCCCATATCCCTTTTCCTCCCGCTTGATCACGCCGTATATCATGATATCTACTTCCATATTTTGGCCGATCTGCCGGATTTTATTGATGTCTAACCTCCCCTCAAAAGAAAGCTTTCTGGCTGTCTCCTCTGGTCGGTCAGCGACCTTCGTCCGACCCTCCTTGATAGCATCGACTCTCTCCTGAGCATCTTTTGTTCTGATCTGAAGCTTTTCAAACTCGTTTTCAGCTTCATCAAATTCTTGTCGGGAAGCCATATTATTATTGAACAATTTCTTCATCCGAGTGTATTCAAACTCGGCCTTCTTAAGGTCGACTTTAGCCATCTCGAGCTCTCGCTCGGCTTTAGCCAGATCATTTGACTGAGGATCAGGTTTAGGCTTCACTAAAGCGCCGATCCTGCTCGCCATCTGTCGGACTTGTGGAGGTGAATAGGCATTCAAAATGAAGGGCATGTCTCTTAAACTTGCACAGAGTGCCTGCTCCAAAGCCCCATCAAATACGGATTCTCCAGTCAGGTTTTGAAAATCAACGACCATGACCGAAATGGGCTCTGCGACGTGCATAGGTTCTCCGCCGCGAAAAATCCACAAGACAGCCGCCACCAGGATAGCCAGGAAAACAACGACCAGCGCTGGGATAAGGGCCTTCTTTGCTCCAATAGATACTTTCTTTTCTTTCAAAATGCGTGTTTTTTTCAAAGTGCGTGGCTTTTTTTTCGGAATAACTTTCTCTGTTGTCGGGATGGCTTTTTCTATCTGGGTTAGATCTGAGAACAGTTCTTCAGCCTTCTGGTACCTCTCCTCCTTGGCTTTCCCCATGCATTTCAGAATCACCCGACTCAGCTTTTCCGGTATCTGAACATTCAACTCTTTCGGGTCTGGTGGTGGTTCTGTCTTATGTTTGAAAGCGATACTGTATGGAGTTTCTCCTGAAAACGGCGCTTTTCCTGTCAGCATCTCGAAAAGAATCACGCCCAAAGAATAGATGTCTGAGCGCCTGTCAATTTCCTTGCCCTCCACCTGCTCCGGAGACATGTACTCGGGTGTACCAACCATCACTCCTGTGCTTGTCAAACCTTTCGTTTTTAATGAGCGGGCAATGCCAAAATCCATGATCCGTGCATTGCCCTCTAGGTCGATCATGATGTTGCTCGGTTTTAAATCACGGTGGACAACGCCCAGACGATGGGCTTCGACCAAGCCTTCACATACCTGTTTGGCAATTGAGATCGCTTTTCCTGTGGGCAAGTGGCCGACTCTCTTGATGAAACTTTTTAAATCCTCGCCGGGCACGTACTCCATGGTGATGAAGTGAGTTCCGTCTTCATCGTTGATGTCATACATCCGGCCGACATTCCTATGGACGATTTTGCGGGCCAGCTTCAATTCGTTGCTGAAGCGCTCAATAATCTTCTCGTCATCGGAGATCTCTGGTTTTAAAATTTTAATGGCCACTTCATCATTGATTTTTTTGTCGAATACCTTGTAGACCTTGCCCATACCTCCTCTCCCGAGCTCCTCGATGAACTCGTACCGTCCGGCAAAGGTGGTTCCCCGGGTCAATTCTCTGACCGGGGTTTCAAGAGTCCGTGTGGGAGAGGCAGACATCTCTTCTGAAAGAGGGAGTGGTGAGGCACAGTTTTGACAGAAACGAGAATCAGAGGTGTTGTCAGTCTGGCAATTCGGGCACTTTGTGCTCATTTTTCCCTAAAATATTACAGTAATAGAATAACAAGTAGGAGGGAGATGGTCAAATTCCTGTTGTTTTCTAAATATTTCCCGCTGCACAGCATACTGAATATACTTTTATTGTGATGGACTTATCTACCCTCAGCAATAGTATTACATTTTTTTTTGTAGATATTACCAGATTCCCAATAAATACGCCTTGTGCGCAATATGATTTATTCATAATGTAAGGAATCTATCGGATTGGCCAGGGCTGCCTTGATGGCCTGGTAACTAACCGACATGAGAACGATTATAAAGGAAATCAGGGCAGCCAAAATGAAGAACAAGACGTGAAACTGTGTATGGTACGCCCAGTTCTGAAGCCATTTGCTCATGCTTATATAAGCAATGGCCCAACCAATGATATTCGACATAGCCATATAAAACATGAAATTTTTTGAAAGCAACAAGAAGATATTTGACTGCGATGCTCCTAATACTTTTCTGATTCCAATCTCCTTGGTGCGCTCCTGAGCCATGAATGAGGCAAGTCCCAATAATCCAAGAGACGAAATAAAAATTGCTAATGCTGTAAAATATCTAAAAAGAATACCCATTCGGTATTCAGTCCGATAAATTTGGTTGAATGCCTCATCAAGAAAATGATATTCCATCGGGAATTCAGGATTAAACCTCTCCCATACATCCTCAATATAATGTATGACTCCCGATAGATTATCAGGACGAACTTTAACAAATATATATTGATAGAACGGCGATATGTGTAAAACCAGAGGCTCGACGGTCTTTTTAATCGTTTCGAAGTGAAAATCCTTCACGACCCCGATGATTGTTCCTCGTTTCTCTCCTCTCGCAAACCATTTTCCTATCGGGTCAGATAATCCCATATATTTTGCTGCCGTTTCATTGATAATATAATTTGAACTGTCTGTAGATAAGTCTTTCGAGTAATCTCGTCCCGAAGCCATCTTGATGTCGAACGTCTTAATAAAGTCAAAATCGACGGAATAAAACCACATCGCAGGCTTGCTAGCCGGATCTTTGGCTGGCCAATCCAGACCGCTCCAGTAGTGTCCGGGCAGAGTAGGGAGACTCGAACCGACTGTTACATTTAATATATCATTATGCTTCAATAATTCATTCTTTGCCGGCTCATAATTTGCAGGAATATCACCTCTTGCTGGCAGGTAAATGATATGCTCTTTATCATAACCTAATTTTCTATTCCGTATATACTCAAGTTGACTGAAAACAACCAGTGTGGAAATGATAAGAAACACCGATACCGTGAATTGAACAGTGACGAGGATTTTTCTGAAATTCGAACTCTTTCCTCCCATCTTCAATTTTCCTTTTAAAACATTTACAGGCTGAAATGAAGAAAGAAACAAAGCAGGATAACTCCCGGAAAGAAAACCAGTGGTCATTACAATCCCAATCATTATCGGTAGAAAGTTCAGATCAAAAATAGTATTCATAGTTATGTGTTTTCCGGACAAATTGTTGAATGCAGGCAGTAACAGATCAACGAGACCAATCGCCACAATGAATGCAAATGATGTGAATAATATCGATTCGCCTAAAAACTGTTTGATAATATC
>CAYFVQ010000169.1:0-2590 GCA_964346585.1 uncultured Eubacteriales bacterium
GCATAGAGGCGACGACTCCCAGCTCTCCGAATCTCCCGGCATCTTCAAACGTGACCAATGTGCAGTGTTCAATCCGATGACGCAATCCTTTTTTGCCGAGCTTCTTCTGGGCACGCTCAAAAGCATTCAGCACCCAGTGGACAGCCTTATCACCGATGGCGTGCACGCCGACTTGATAATCATTTTTATGCGCTTTCTCCACCAGCGCGTAAAATTCCTCTTCCTCGTATTGAGCTAAACCCGTGTTTCCCGGCTCTTCGGTAAAAGACTCGAACATCAGGGCGGAACGAACACCGATGGTCCCGTCGATGAACATCTTGACAAGACCCACTCTCACCATCTCATCTCCCTGGCCCCAGTTTATTCCCTTCTCGATAGCGCGGTCTAACTCGTGTACAGAAATCCAAGCAGAGACTCTAAGAGTTAGTTTTCCCTCTTTATTCAATTCTTTGAAAATTTCGATCTCTTTCAGGTAAGATCCAGTCTGGATACCTGTTATCCCCATTTGGGCGGCATGCTCCAGCGCTCTTTCAATATCTTCCTTGGGCTTTGGTTTATCCCACACCTTGAGAAGATTGGATGCGGCTTCCTTCAATATTCCTGTGGTTTCGCCGGTTTCTGGATCCTTGACTATTTCTCCCCCTGGAGGAGCTGCTGTATCTTTAGTGATGCCTGATTTTTCCAGAGCAACGCTGTTTACCCACACCGCATGGCCTCCTCGCCGTTGGATAACGACCGGATTATTTGGGGAGACTTTATCCAGAATTTCTTTAGTCGGCCAGCCCAGCCCGTTGAAAAGGCTCGGATTGGGGTAGGACGCGTAGGCAACTACGAGCTCGCCTTTAGGGAGTTTTTCAATCCGTTCGGCAATTTTTTCCTGAATGTAATCAATTGTTTGTGCGTTGCGGAGGTCCAGCTTCGTCAGCGAACGCCCTCCGGAAGAAAAATGACAATGGGCATCGATAAAGCCCGGAATAACCAGTTTTCCTTCAACATCCAGCACCAGGGTTGAGGTCCCGACGGACTCTGCAATTTCTTCGTTTGTCCCCACGGCAATGATTTTCCCGTCCTTCACAGACACAGCCTGGAATCGAGGTTTCTCGTCCAGCCCTGTAAAGACTTGACCGTTTGTGAGGACCATATCTGCGAGTTCTGAAACTTGAAGGCCCTGGAGAAGAGTTCCGAGAACTAAGAGTATGCCTATCCAGATTGTGAGTTTTTTCATGCTGCTATAAGGCTATAAAAATTCAGGATTTCTCGTCGACTTCAATTATTTGCTTTCCTATTTTCCCAGATTCGTTCTTTTAACTATCATTTTTTTTAAAAAAATGATAGTTTTTCGGCAAAAGAAAATACGATTTTTTGTTCCCAAAGTTTTGTCTGGCCGATTGTTCTTAAAGAGGAAGTTTTTGTTTCATTAAATAAGGAAAGTGGAGAGTCCTTTCAATCAGGCGTCTCAGTCGTTATGATTATCGACAGGAATCATCAGTGCTCTCATAGATTCTTCCCTCTATTTTCTAAACATAACGAGTTCATGTTGCAAGGAACAAATACTCGTTTTTAAGCCACTCGAGAGAAAGTCATCGAAAGACAAGTGAAGCTTATAGTTGTGAAACTGGAGTGGTTTATTTTTAAGGACAGAGATTTGCTTTGAGAAAAGATGTGAATTTTTTCATTTTAACCCACTATAATTATAGAAAATATAATTTTTATTCATTTGATTGATTTTGTATGTTATATTTGGAATAATTTTACTATGTGTTTCTTTTTATAAATGGAACAAGGGAAATTGCATAAAAGGGTTTATTCCTGGAGATAATAATAGAAAGGAGGTATTTGGAAACAATGAGAAAGATCATCTTAAGAACAGTGTTTATCGCTATAGTCAGTATTCTTTTTGTTTATCCTGTTCAATCTCAAATGGTCAAGGCATCTCAGGGATGCAGTGATTGCAATTATTGCCGCATGCAAATTGAAGGAATAGACTTGGCCAAGATTAAGGAATTAACAAAAAAAGCAAAATCAGAAGTCAAAGCCACAGAACATGGGATGCTTACCATTATAAGTCTTAGCGATGAACCTGATGTAGAAATGTTTCAGGATTATCACAAAAAAAGATCTGAAAAAATGCAGCAATTGGATAATGATGAGAATACTAAAGCGTGCAAATGTTGTGGCTGTTATGACAGAGCAAATGCTCGGATTTCTGGCAAGCTGAATGATGAAGTGCTCCTTTTCGAAAACGGAATTATTCAGTTAGTCACAAGCCAGGACAATGAAGAAGTTAAAAAGCTTCATCATCGAGTAGAGTTGATAAATAAAGCATCGAAAGAAATATAATAATTAGCAGGCAGTTTACGAAAGCAGGCAGTTTCAGTTCGAGCATTTACACCTGAAAATATATTTTTTCCGATTAAATATTGATGAGATGAGGAAATAGGCACGAAATTCAAGATCCTTAGGGAAATATATCTGTTAGGATTTCTGAGATATATGCCTTTATCTCCAGCAAAATATCATCATGTACTACTTCAAGTTTGAAATGGCGTGTAGTTTTAGGTGTGACGGGCAACCATAAGCCTGAAAAAAG
>CAYFVQ010000170.1:0-5609 GCA_964346585.1 uncultured Eubacteriales bacterium
GCTCTGAAAATTGAAGAGGCTATGAAAATTGATGGCTCATTGGATGAGCCTGTCTGGGAGAAAGCTCCGGAAACGGGAGATTTCATTCAGTTTTCTCCAGAAAGAGGAAAATCCTCATCCATGAACACGAGAGTAAAAATCCTCTATGATCAGAAATTCATCTATTTTGGATTTCTTTGTTACGATTCTCAGCCAGAAAAAATAGTCGCTCGAATAACGAAGAGAGATGCTGAAGTCAAGGCAGATGACGCGGTTTATGTCTTGATAGACACCTATCATGACAGAAGAAACTCCTATTATTTTTCCACGAATCTCTTGGGGACTCAGAGGGATGGCAGAATAGCCGAGAACGGAAGAACAACAGATATAACCTGGGATGGAATATGGAAATCCGCAGGGAAGAGGACAGATTTTGGCTGGACTATAGAGATTGCTGTGGACTTGAGCTGTATAAAGTATAAGCCGGGAAAAAACAGGATTTGGGGCTTGAGTTTAGGGAGAATAGTGCCACGACTTCTGGAAAGTAGCTTCTGGACAGGTCCTCTTGAATCTCCACACAAAGTCTCTCAATTCGGGGATTTAAAGGGTTTGGACCTGGAGAAATCTGAGAAAAAGGCTCAGATCATCCCGCATATCATCTCCAAAGTTGAAGAGGGCGAGAAAACAGAGCTTGAAGCTGGATTTGATGCCCGCTACGCCTTCAGCCAGATGGTTTCTGGAAATCTAACCATAAATCCCGACTTTGCTACGGTAGAGGCTGACCAGGAGGAGATTAATTTGACGCGTTTTGAACTCCGCCTCCCGGAAAAAAGAAACTTTTTTCTGGAAGGATCAGAGATTTATCAACAGAGAATTCGATTGTTTTATTCCAGGCGGATTTCTGATATTTACGGAGGAGCCAAGGTATACGGGAAATCCGGTGGTTTTGAGTTCTCGGCCTTGACCGCTCAAACAAAGAAAGATGAAGAAGAGGGCATCGATACAGCGAATTTCTCTGTTTTTCGGCTCAAAAAGGATGTGATGAAATCTTCGACTCTCGGGTTTCTGGCGGCCAACAAGCTTGTGGGGAGCAAAAGTGTCGGAACAGTTGGATTAGATACGTCATTATATTTCACTGACACCTTTAAATTTACCGGCCAGTTTGCTCTCAGCTACGGCGATTATAACAGAGATAACATAGCCTTTTTTCTCCGACCGAGCCATGATTCGGCTACTTTTCATATCCACCTACGCTACACTCAATTGGGGAGAAACTTTCGCGAGAACGCGAATGAAGTCGGATTTATCCGGGATGATAACCGGAGGGAGCTGGATTCGGCCATAAGGAAAACTTTTTGGATCAAAAAAGGAATTTTTGACAGAATCGAGTATGGCTCCAACTATAATATTTATTGGGGATTGGACAGAGACTTACGAAGCTGGAAAATCGACGAAGAGCTTTCGTTCGATTTAAGGAATAAGTTTTCACTGAGTGTCGAACACCACCAGGAATTCAAGGGGCAGGATGATGAGCGTTTCGAGAAAGATTTCAGAAATCATGAGACTGAATTCGAACTGGGTTATAACACCAGAGAATGGCAGCATGCCAGTATCTCTTACGGATTTGGGCGAAATTTTGACTCGGATTTTCAACTGGTTGAAGGCAGTTTAAACTATAAAATTACACAAGATTTTTCCGTCCAGTATTCGTTAACTCGCTTGATACTTGACCCTGATCCAGAGGGGGAAAGCACATGGATTCATGTGATTCGGGCGACTAATTATTTTACGCCGGACCTTTTCCTAAAAGTCTTTTATCAGGTCAACACATCCATCGATAAGCACAACATTCAGGTGCTCTTCGTTTACCGCTTCCAGCCTCCTTTTGGTTTGGTTCAGCTGGCTTATCAGAAGGGAACAGCCAGGTTCGGGGAGGCCGGGACGCAGGGCCACACTCTCTTCTTGAAGTTTGCCTACATGTTTTGACAACATTAGAAACTTTCAATCGTCTCACTCCATCTAAAGAGATGAACATGTTCGATTCTTAAAATTTTTTTTGGAGAACTCCACTATCTTCCTCTATTGAGGATAGATTGGACAAAGGTTAAAATAAGAGATTCATGAAAATCGAACGCATCCAAGACCATAGAAAATTTAAAGAAATACCTGATGTTTGGAATGAAGTCCTGCATTCATCTGAACAGGATTGTCCGTTTTTGACGCATGAGTGGATCTCTTCCTGGTGGGAGTGCTTTTCGGAGGACAATTCCCTGGAAGCCCTTCTTTTTAAGGACGAAAAGGAAAATCCTGTTGGCGTTGCCCCATTAATGATTCAGGATAATACTCTTCGCTTTATTGCGAGCGAGGAAGTGAGTGATTACTGTGATTTTGTTTATATAAAAGGATATGAAGAAGAATTTTATGAGAGCTTATTCGAATATTTCAAGACAATCCAATCCAACATCGAGAAAATTGAGTTGATGAACATGCAGTCTTCATCATCGACGCTGGTCTACCTGCCCCGATTGGCCTCGAAGCATGGTTTTACTTGCTCTAAAGAGGAGGTCGAGGTTGCTCCTGTGCTCGAACTTCCTTCTTCTTATGAAGATTATTTAGGGAACTTGAGTAAGAAAAAACGTCATGAACTGCGCCGAAAATTGAGGAGAATAGAATCCCTGGATGGAATCCGCGTAGAAAGAATAACTGATTCAAAGAATTTACGAACCTATCTGGATAGATTCATTGCTATTCATAAGCAGGGCAGCTCGGCCAAGGCCAAATTCTGGGAAAAACCGAAAATGACAGATTTCTTTCATGAGATGGCGAATCGGTTTTCTCTTCGGGAATGGATTGAGTTGAAGGTTCTGTTTTATGAAGAGAGGATTTTGGCGGCTCTACTCAATTTTTCCTATTCAGACTGTATTTATTTCTATAATGTGGCTTTTGACAGGGATTTTGCCAGGTACAGCCCAGGCATATTTCTTTTCGACCACTCGATTCGAGAGGCCATTTCAACGAGGAAAAAAAGCGTAAATTTTCTGAGAGGGAGAGAGGAATACAAGTATTATTTTGGTGCCAAAGATAGTAAAATATTCCGATTGATTTTAATTCCTCACAAGAGTGAATGATGAACATCTGTGCCATTAGTTTCCACTGCTGTCCTTTCTCTCTTTTGGGCGGAGACGGGACTGGGGGGATGAATGTCTATTTGAGAGAGCTCTGTTCTGTCACAGAGAATTTTCCTGATACCAAAATAGATGTTTTTACGCGGATCCAGAATCCTCGAATTGGAGGAATCAGGACTTTTTCTTCTCAAGCGCGTGTCATCCATTTGAAGGGAGGATCGGAGCGGCCGATGGACCGGACAAAGCTTTATGATTCTCTCCCAGAGTTCACGAACAATCTCGAATCGTTCATCATCCGGAATAGAGAAAAATATGATGTCATTTACTCGCATTACTGGCTTTCAGGGCTTGTGGGAGAAAGAATAAAGCGCACATTCAGTCTCCCTCAGGTTCAGATTTACCACACTCTTGCCTTTATGAAGAAGAGAGTCCTGGAGTCGGCAAACAGAGAGCATCCTCTTCGGCTGAGGAGTGAACAGCACCTCGCCCAGTTATCAGATGCGATAATTTCCTCTTCCCGTCATGAAATGCAGTGTTTGATTGATGAATACATTATCCCGCGCTCAAAAATAAAGGTCATTTATCCAGGCGTGAACAAGACTCTATTTTTTCCCGTTAATGGGGCGAAAACTCCTCAGAGTTTGAAAAGAAGAAAAGGGGAGAGGATACTGCTTTATGTGGGTCGAATCGATCCGGTGAAAAGTCTCATGTCTGTGATCGAGGCATTGAGTTTGCTAAAGCGCGACGATAGTTCACTGTATGGCCTTCTTAAGCTCGTCGTCATTGGAGGAGGTAGGAAAGACAAAGAGCTTCTCCAGAATAAAGAATATAATCGTCTCCAAGAAGCCATCAAAAAGAAAAATCTTGAGGGAAAAATTATTTTTCTCGGCTCAAAAAAGCAAAGCCAGCTCAGAAGGTATTATTCTGCTTCTGATGCTTTGGTCGTCCCGTCTCTGTATGAATCGTTTGGCCTTGTAGCTGTGGAAGCCCTGGCTTGCGGAACGCCGGTGATTGCATCAAAGATCGGAGAGTTGGGAACTCTTGTGAGGGAAGGGAAAAACGGTTTTTCTTTTCATCCCAATGATCCTGCTTCGTTGGCTGATAACATCAGGCATTTCTTTTCTCAAGAGAAAAGCAGATGGGATAAGCAGAGGATTCGCAGGGATATCTTGAGAAATTTTTCTTGGGAAAAAACAGCATCAGAAACGTATGCTTTTTTGAAGAAGATTGCAGAGGAGAGGGCTCCGCTCACCACCATATTTCAGCCCGGTGGAACCCTTCGGCCAGTTTAAACTTTTCTCCTTCGGCCATATCTTTAGCTCGCTCACACAGCCATTTTTCCATCTCTGCGGAAAATGATTCTTTAATTTGGCTTTTGTGGCAGCGAAGGGCTTCAAGCTTTATATCGAAGGTCTCAGTGATGTTAGAACGGTGGTTGATATTCTCAGTCGCCCAGAACCAGATTTCCTTGACCTTATGCGGTTGGAGGCCTTCATCGATGAGGTCAGGATAGGCCCAAACATCCCGGGCGTAGGGAAAAACAGCATCCAGAGTGACTTGACCCACAACACGGTGGTCTCTGTGCCAGACATAACGGCGGTAAGGATCAGAAGTGACAACAATTTCGGGCTTGTACACCCGGATGAGCCGGACAATTTCTTTCCGGAATTCAGGCGTGTCTTCCAGAGTCTGGTCAGGATGCCTGAGGAATATGACTTCATTGACGCCTAATAGCTTGGCGGCGGCGAGCTGCTCTTTTTCTCTGATTTTAGCCAGTTCTTCCGGTTTGATGTTGACATCGTCAGTTCCCTTATCGCCGTTAGTGCAGACGACATAGACAACTTTCTTCCCCTGCCGGCTCCAGTGTACCACAGTTCCAGCCACACCGAATTCAGCATCATCGGGATGGGGTGTGATAACAAGCACGTCAGCTTTTTTCTCGGCCATGCGCCTACCTTTCATACTTGGAAATAGAGAAAATTTTATACTATCTTTATTCCTAGAACAAGTATGTGAGGTCAGTTCTCGACATTAGACATTCTGTAGCAATTAAAAAAAAGGCGACAGGCCCCTCTTTTAGAAGAGTAAGGGATCAGGCCCTATCCTAAGGAAGCACGGGAAGTAAAAGGAATAAAAGTCTCATTTCTTGACGACAAAGCCTGCCCCCGAAGGGCCAATCCCTGAAAAAATGGGCCTGTGAAAAAATGGGCCTGTCCTCTTTTCTCCTTATAGGACAATTTATTTCATATTTAATCAATATTTTGTTGTTATGCGTGGATGAAGAAGATATAATAATCCGTTCTTAAGTCTAACAAACCACTAAATTCATGCTTTTCAAGCAAGAAATTTCAACATTCATTCGAACATCCCAGATAAAAAACAAAAGAATCTATCTTTTCAAAGATATTAACCTTGATTATTCACGAGTCGAGGTTGCCTCAGGTACGAGGCACAGCGCAAGATGCTGTGGTCGTCCACCGCTCTTGCGCTGTAACGAAGTAGATG
>CAYFVQ010000171.1:0-26287 GCA_964346585.1 uncultured Eubacteriales bacterium
TTTTCAGGAGTTGTCTATGTCTTTAAAGCAGAGAGGGAATTCCGTCTCATAAGCCAAAATGAACTGGGGGAGGACGCCATGACCATCCCCGCCTTCATGCACAATCGGATCTATATCCGTGGAGAGAAAAATTTGTTTTGCATCGGAGATTAGGACGGCATGAAACTGGAAACGGACAGCATCCAATCTTTTGTCGACCAGATCGTCGATGAAATCGGCACTCAAGCCGGCGCTGTTATTCCCATTCTGCATGCCATCCAGAATAAATATAACTATCTTCCGGAATCGGCCCTGAGGAGGGTTTGTGAGATTACGGATATCACTCCAGCGGCAATTACAGGCGTATCGACTTTCTATTCGCAGTTCCGGCACACCCCGATCGGGCAGCACATCATCCGGGTCTGCACCGGCACAGCCTGTCACGTCAAGGGTTCTGAATTGGTGCATGAGGCCTTCTGCCGTGAACTGCATATTGGGGACGGTCAGGATACAGACCCGGAAGGTCAATTCACCGTTCAGAAGATTGCCTGTCTTGGCTGCTGCACGATCGCTCCGGTCGTTCAGATCGACGACGTGACCTACGGGCATGTGAAAATAGAGGGTGTGGCCAATATTCTAAAGGATTTTCTCCATCACAAGAGCCAGGCAAAAGTTGAATCCCGCGAGCGTGAAGCACAAGCCAAAGATGCCGGAGAGATCAAGATCGGACTGGGTTCCTGCTGTGTCGCCAGCGGCAGCCGCCGAGTGCGGCAGGCTCTGGAAGAATGCTTGGAGGACACCGGCGTCCACACTCAAGTGAAGCGGGTCGGGTGTGTGGGGATGTGTCATCGGACGCCGCTCTTAGAAGTGAGTGTCCCGGACAAAGACCCGGTCCTTTATGACAGCGTGCAGCCGGAAGATGTGAGACGCATCATCCTCAAGCACTACAGGCCCAAAGCCTGGCGTCAACGGATCAAAAACGCGGCCTTCAGTCTTGTTGAAAGGATCCTCGATGAGCCGCAGTCCAACGGATTCACACGTCATCCTATCCATGTGCGTGATTCGAGTATTCAGGCTTTTCTGGGACAACAGAAACATATTGCCACCGAGCATTCCGGTCAAATCGACCCGCTCGGCCTTCAAGAATACTGCTTGAAGGATGGGTTTAAAGCCTTAGAGCGCTCTCTTTCGGAGTTTTCTCCTGATGATGTCATCGGTCAAATCAAGGCCAGTGGACTGAGGGGAAGAGGAGGAGCCGGATACCCAGCAGGAGAGAAGTGGCAGATCGTTCGTCAAGCGAATGATGCCACAAAGTATATCATCTGCAACGGAGACGAAGGAGACCCGGGAGCTTTTATGGACCGGATGATCCTGGAATCCTATCCGTTCCGCGTTATCGAGGGAATGATCATCTCCGCTTTTGCCGTGGGTGCCAATGAGGGGTATTTCTACATTCGGGCGGAGTATCCGCTCGCTGTCCAACGGGTTAAGGACGCCATCAGACAGTGCCAGGAAACAGGCCTTTTGGGAGATAACATACTGGGAAAAGGTTTTTCCTTGAAGCTGAACATGCTTGAAGGGGCCGGTGCCTTTGTCTGTGGGGAAGAAACCGCGTTGATCGCCTCCATAGAAGGACAGCGGGGCAATCCCCGCTATCGGCCGCCCTATCCTTCGGATAAAGGACTCTGGGATCATTCGACATTGGTGAGCAATTGTGAGACGTTTGCCACAGTGCCCTGGATCATCCGAAACGGGGCGGATGCCTTTGCCCAGTTGGGCACAAAGCGCAGTAAAGGAACCAAAGTCTTTTCCTTGGCCGGAAAAATTGCCCGCGGAGGGCTTATCGAAGTCCCGATGGGGATCACGATTCAAGAGATTGTCGAGAACATCGGTGGCGGCATCGAAAATGAGAGGCCATTCAAAGCCGTCCAGATCGGCGGGCCGTCCGGCGGCTGCATTCCGGCTGAACTGGCACACACCAGAGTCGACTTCGAAGACCTGACCAAGGTCGGAGCAATGATGGGCTCGGGTGGATTATTGGTCATGGATGATTCGGACTGTATGGTGGATATCTCTCGGTATTTTCTCTCTTTTACTCAAAACCAGTCCTGCGGGAAATGCACGTTTTGCAGAATAGGCACACGACACATGCTTCGCATTCTTGAGGACCTGTGTGCCGGCAAGGGAACAGAGGAAGATTTGATGAAGCTGGAGGAAATCGCACATAAAACAAAACAAGGCAGTCTCTGCGGCCTGGGGAAAACAGCCCCGAATCCTGTTTTAACGACCTTGAATTATTTTAGAGAAGAGTATGAGGCCCATTTGAACGGAACATGCCCGGCCAAGAGGTGCAAGGCACTCATCACCTATACCGTCGATGAGACATGCATCGGCTGTACAGTCTGTGCCCAGAAGTGTCCGACCGGGGCGATCTCGGCCACACCTTATCAAAGACACATGATCGACCAGACAAAATGCACAAAATGCGGGACCTGCCAACAGGTGTGCCCGACTGAATCGGTGAACGTCACATGAAGTCCATCCAAATAACCATCAACAATCAGAAGGTTACTGTTCCTGCAGACAGCTCGATCCTGGATGCTGCCAGGGAATTGAGTATTGACATACCCACCCTGTGTTATTTAAACGGATACGAAAGGTTTACGTCCTGTATGATCTGTGTCGTCCATGAGGTCAACACAGATCGACTGCTCCCTTCATGTTCAGCCCCTGTTGCCGAGGGGATGCAGGTCGAGACCGAAAATGAAAAAGTCAGGGGGGCGCGGAAGGATGCCTTGGATTTCTTATTGAGTGAACATGTTGGTGATTGTGACGCGCCGTGCCTTCGCGCCTGTCCAGCCCATATGAACATTCCGCTGATGATCAGGCAGATAGAGGAGGGACAGCTTGAGGAGGCGATCAGAACGGTGAAGAAAGATATCGCCCTGCCTGCAGTTTTGGGACGCATCTGTCCGGCTCCCTGTGAGAATGGGTGTCATCGAAAGTCGTATGACAGTGCTCTTTCGATCTGTTCTTTAAAAGGGTATGTGGCGGATGTGGACCTGGCTCAAAAATCCCCCTTCTATCCCGCATCCAAAGCCAATTCCGGGAAAAAAGTCGCCATCATCGGAGCAGGGCCGACAGGCCTCTCTGCAGCCTATTACCTTCGTCAGGACGGCCATGCCTGTCATGTGTTCGACAAGAACACCCAACCGGGCGGCATGCTTCGCTATGGTATTGCGGATAAGGACCTGCCCAAATCTGTCCTCGATGCGGAGATCGAGCGTATCGCAGAGTTGGGAGTTGAGTTCTCGATGGAACACTCTCTGGGTAAGGAATTGGAATGGAATGATTTGAAAAAGGCCAACGATGCAATCATACTGGCTGTCGGTCAAATAAATCCCAAGGTGTTTGAGACTTCAGGACTCGAGCTCTCCTCCCGGGGCATTAAGATCAACACCCAGACTTTTGAAACGAGTGTTCCGGGCGTTTTCGCTGGCGGGAATGCCGTTTCAGAAGCGCGCATGGCCATCCGGGCATCTGCGCACGGAAAGAACCTGGCCTATTCTGTGAACCAGTTTTTAGAAAAGAAGTCTGTGACCGGCCCTTCACGGCGATTCCAATCCATGCAGGGAAAGATTCGTGAAGAAGAGGTCGGCGAATTCATGAAAGAAGCGGAAGAGCACGAAAGAATAGTACCTCAGGGCGGTTTCAAGGATGGCTACAGAGATGAAGAGGCTATCAGGGAATCGCGACGCTGCTTTGGCTGTGACTGCCGAAAGCCAGATTCCTGCAAATTGCGGCAGTATTCAGAAGTATACCAGGCCAATCAACGCCGTTTTACCTACGTGGAAAGGAAGAGGTTTCAGAGGAACATCCAGCATGAACTTGTCATTTATGAACCCGGAAAATGCATTAAATGCGGATTGTGTGTGCAAATCACAAAAAAGAAAGGTGAGAAACTTGGTTTGACTTTTGTGGGGCGTGGATTCGATGTTCGTGTCGAGACACCGTTTGGAGAGCCGCTCAGCCAGGGGCTGAAAAAAGTTGCCGGAGACTGCATCTCGGCCTGTCCCACGGGGGCGCTATCCTGGCGGGATAGGAGAAAGACTGAAGATGCGACCAATTGAGGAATGAAACATGAGAAAATATAGATATATCGTACTCCTGATTTTACTCCCAGTTATGCTGGCCGCTTGCTCGAAGAAAGAAAGCCAAGAAAGGATCCTGGATGTTGAGGCAGTGAGCTGGCCCATTTATCGAGGAGATTCCAGGTTGTCTGGAATGGCGAAAGATGAGCTCCCTGATGAGCTGAGTTTATTGTGGTCGTTCCAGACTGAGTCATGGATAATCTCGTCTCCGGTTTTGGGTTTTGGACGAGTCTACATCGGTTCGAGCGACGGAAGACTGTATTCGATAAACCTGACAGATGGGGCTAAAGTCTGGGAATTCGATACAGGAGATGACATAGAAGCCTCACCCCTGCTCCTGGATGAAGCCATTTATGTGGGAAATCTGAGCGGAGAATTCTTTTCCTTGGATGCGCATTCAGGACAGGTTCGATGGAAATACAAATGCACTAACTCTATCTACGGCTCAGCCAATTGGGTGAGAAGCTCGAAAGATCAAAAGACATTGATATTGGTTGGAAGCTATGACAACAGAATATACTGCTTGGATGCGGCCACAGGAAAACTGAATTGGTCGTACGAGACCGATAACTATATCAATGGAGCTCCGGCCACAGACGGTGTTCATGTTGTCTTCGGCGGCTGTGATGAATTGCTCCACATTTTATCTGTCCTTGATGGAAAAAAGATGGGAGAGGTTTGGGCAGGCTCTTACATTCCGGGCTCGGCGGCCCTTGTGGAAAATAGAGCTTACCTTGGACATTATGGAAATAAATTAGTGTGTATTGACACGGATGAGAAAAAAATAGTCTGGGAGTATGAGGATGAAGATCATCCAGATGCCTTTTTTTCATCTCCAGCCGTGGGAAATGACCGTGTTCTCATCGGTTCACGGGATGGATACCTGCATTGTGTGGACCGGAACAACGGTGAAAAAATTTGGGCCTTCCAGAGTCGCGATGATGTAGACAGTTCACCGGTTATCTCTGGAAATAAAGTTGTTTTTGGGTCGATGGATGGGAGACTTTATGTGGTTGACTTAAAAAACGGGAAGGAAATCTGGTCTTATGAGATCGGAGCCGCCATCTTCGGCTGTCCAGCCGTGGCCGGGGGACTCATCATTATCGGGGCCGACGACGGACGAGTGTATGCCTTCGGAGAAAAACCGTGAAAGTGGTCTATGTGACCCCCGGATCCGGCATGAAATTCTACTGTCAGAACTGTTTCCGGGATACCGCTTTACTCCACTCCCTGGCTAGTCTTGGGCATGATGTGGTCAAGATACCGATGTACCTCCCTTCAGGTCTGGACAGTGGTGAGAATGTTGTGGATAGTCCGGTATTTTATGGAGCCATCAATGTCTTTCTCAAAGAGAAATTGCCTTTTTACAGGCATGCGCCTGAATGGATGGAACGACTTCTGGATTCCCCTCTTTTACTGAGTTTAGCGGCAAAAAAATCGGGATCAACGCGCCCCACCGGACTCGAAGAAATGACGCTATCCATGCTTCAGGGGGAAAAGGGGCATCAGGCCTCAGAGTTGGACCATCTCATCCAACACCTCAAGAATAAGATCGCTCCGGATGTCGTCCATCTCTCCAATTCCCTGTTACTCGGGCTGGCCCACAGGCTTAAAAATGATCTGGGAGCAGGTGTGGTGTGTTCACTCCAGGATGAGAATGAATGGGTTGACTTGATGGATGAACATTACCAGAGTCAGGTCTGGAATTTGATGGCTGAAAAAGCGGTTGATGTCGACCTCTTCGTGACGGCCAGCCAGTTCTATTCCAGTCAATCTCAGAAGCAGTTGAAGATACCCGCGGATAAGATAAAAGTGATATATGGCGGGATTGATTTTACCGGGTACGAAAGATCACCCCTTCCCTTCGAGCCTCCAGTCATCGGTTATTTGTGCAGGATGTCTGAATACTTCGGACTGGGGATACTCGTGGATGCTTTTTTAGAATTGAAAAGGGAGAGCCGGTTTAAGGAAATTAAATTGCACCTGACCGGCGGCTATTCGGGCGAAGATAAACATTTTATAAAACGACAAATGGAAAAAATATCTGATCATGGTTTTGCTCAAGATGTCAGAGTGTTCAAGGACTTCTGCAAGGAAAGCCGGATCAAATTTCTCCAGTCATTGACACTGCTCTCTGTGCCTGTCCCCAGCGGAGAAGCGTTCGGTGCTTATCAAGTCGAAGCTTTGGCAGCCGGGGTTCCGATCGTCCAGCCGAACGTGGGCTGTTATCCAGAATTTATCGAGGTGACTCAAGGCGGTATTATCTATGAGCCAAATACAGGAGAAAAATTGGCGGCTGCCATCGCTTCCCTTCTTTCTGACCAGGAAAAGGTGAGGAAGATGGGCGAACAGGGAAGAAAGGTCGTTTTGGAACGGTTTTCCATGGGCCAGATGGCAAAAAATATTGAGGGGATTTATAACGATGTGGCTAGAACTTAAAAATATCTCAAAAAAATATGACATTCCGTCCGGCCAAGGGCAGACGACCGTCCTCAGAGATGTTTCTCTCCAGATCACTCAGGGTGAATCGGTGTCTGTTGTGGGCCCATCTGGATCCGGGAAAAGCACTCTTTTGAATATCATCGGTGCGCTGGATAAGCCGACCTCGGGAGTGGTGACATTTGCGGGAAAAAATCTGGCTGAGCTAGATGATTCGGCCCTCTCTCGGATCAGAAACCAGGAGATCGGTTTTGTTTTTCAACTCCATCATCTGCTTCCTCAGTGTACGGTTTTTGAGAATGTCTTGATTCCGACGATCCCTCTTGGGATGGAAAGAAAAGATGAGGATGTTCAGGAAAGAGCCAAAAATTTATTGGAAAGAGTTGGCCTAGAAAAACACAAGGATTACTTCCCGGCCCAACTGTCTGGAGGTGAAATGCAGCGTGTGGCAGTGGTCAGGGCCCTCATAAACAAGCCGACCCTGGTCCTGGCAGACGAACCGACGGGTTCTCTCGACAGAGAATCCTCTGAGAATCTGGGTCAGCTTCTGGTTAAGATGAATAAGGAAGAGAAGACAACCTTAATTACTGTCACTCACTCGATCGAGATTGCCCGGCTCATGGAAAAGGTGTACAGGCTCCAGGACGGAATGCTGGAGAATTACCCGATCGAATGAATCTCTGGAAACTACTCTTCCGCAGTCTTGCCTATTATCGCAAAACCCATCTCTGGGTCGTCCTCGGCACGATGGTCAGCACGGCCATTCTGGTCGGGGCCCTGGTCATCGGCGATTCTGTTCGCCACAGCCTTCAACAGATTGTGTTTGACAGGCTCGGAGCGACAGAGTTTGCCTTGTCTTCAGGGGATCGTTTCTTCGAAGCACGAATGGCAGATGACCTTTCGCATTCCCTGGGAACCATTGCTGTGCCTCTTCTGCAGACAAGAGGGATTGCCATAGCCGAGGGTGGGCAGCGAAGAGTCAACAACATTCAGGTGGTTGGTGTGGATTCTCGTTTTGGTGAGATTGGCGGTGCCAGAGATTTTTACAGTCAGATGGCTCCCGGTGAAACCATCGTCAATCGTCAGCTAGCCGAGAGGTTGGGGATAGAAGAAAACGATGAGATATTGCTCCGATTTCAGAAGCTGGATGTTATGCCCAAGGATGCCCTCCTGTCTTTGGAT
Source organism: uncultured Eubacteriales bacterium (assembly GCA_964346585.1). Lineage (GTDB taxonomy): Bacteria > Acidobacteriota > Aminicenantia > Aminicenantales > Aminicenantaceae > SOIA01. Next base: position 7,752 of record CAYFVQ010000171.1, read on the forward strand.
TCTGAATCCACGGTCGCCAGACGTTTTCGTGTGAGAGGCATTGCCTCGGATTCTGAATTCGGGAGGTTTAATCTCAAGGCCGACCAAGTCACACCCAGCACCGCGTGTGTCTCTCTGTCTGTTTTGTCGCAAGAAATGGGCTTTGAACACAGAGCAAATGTTCTGCTGGTTTCAGAGAGACCAGGAAATCCGCTGGACATCGAGGTAGTGAATGAAGCGTTTCAAGATGCTTGGACATTGGCCGATGCCGGTCTTGAATTAAAGGAAATTCTCGGCAGGAGCCTTATTGAACTCAAATCGAGCCGAGTCTTCCTGGCCCCTTCTGTTGTTGAAGCGGCATTGAATCTGAGCGGGTCTGCTCAGCCGATACTGACATATTTTATAAACGAACTGCGCCGAGGAGACAGGTCAACGCCGTATTCCTTTGTCTCTGCCCCCGGAACTCCCATCGTTCCCCTTGAGATGAAAGATGATGAGATCATCATCAATGAATGGCTTGCCAGGGATTTACGGGCAGGAAAGGGTGACCAGATCCACTTGACCTACTATGTTCTCGGCCCCAGACGGGATTTGGAAGAGTTGAGTTCTGGTTTCCGGGTGAAAGATGTTGTGCCGCTAAGTGGCGTTTATGCGGATGAAGATTTATTGCCTGATTTTCCCGGTTTATCCGAGGAGGAAGACTGCCGCGATTGGAATCCCGGAGTGCCTATCGATTTGAATAAAATCAGGGATAAGGATGAGGATTATTGGGACGATTACAGAGGGACTCCCAAGGCATTCGTGACTCTTGGCGCGGCTCAGGGGATGTGGGCCAACCGGTTCGGGGATGTGACCGCTGTGCGGTTTTCAGGCGTGAAAAAGAATGATGTGGAGAAGAATCTTAAGCAGGCCATAGACCCGGCCAGCCTCGGATTTATCTTCCGGGAAGTCAAAAACGAAGGAGTGCGGGCGAGTTCACAATCCGTTAACTTTGCCCAGCTTTTCCTCGGGCTAAGTTTCTTCATTATCATCGCGGCTTTGTTATTGACAAGTTTGCTGTTTGTGTTTAACACCGAAAATCGATCCGAAGAAAACGGATTGTTCCTCGCATTGGGATTCTCCACGAAAACCGTGAAGCGGCTGGTTCTGCGAGAAGGTGCGGTGCTCGTGGTGATTGGCAGTTTGCTGGGGAGTTTTGTGGGGATTCTGTATAACCTCTTCATCCTCAAGGCGTTAGAAACAGTCTGGCGTGGGGCGGTGGGCTTCTCAGCACTCCAGATGCATTTTAAGTTATCCTCCATCCTTCTCGGTGTAGCGGCGGGTATGGGTGTTGCATTCTTCACAATATGGTTAGTGACCAGAAGACAGATCAGTCAGTCCATTTCCGGTTTACAAAAAGGGCTGGGGGAGATAGAGACAGTGCAGAAGAAAAGGCCTCGGGCAAGTCTGTTTGTCGGCCTTTCATCCGTGATTGCAGTCCTGTTCATCCTGGTCGCTACGGATTTTGGCAGAGGGGAAGAAGCTTTTGCTTTTTTCTTCACGGCTGGAACATTGCTTCTCGTTGGAGGAATGGCGTTGATGAATGTCATCCTTTACAGGTTGGGGAGAGGCAAAGGCCGAACCTCCCTGAGTCCTTTTCACCTCGGGATTCGCAATAACGCAAGAAAGCGGATGCGAAGCATCACTCTGATAGGACTTCTGGCTTGCGGTTTATTCATCGTTTTCACTGTCGGCGCCAACCGTATCAATGCCCTGAAAGATGCAGGGAGAAGGGATTCAGGTACGGGTGGATTCGCACTCTATGGAGAAAGCCCTATTCCTGTTCTTTATGACCTCAACAGCCCAAAGGGAAAACAGTTCTATGGATTGGAACGCCCAGGCACTGAAGATGTGAGTATTGTCCAGTTCCGCCTGAAAGAAGGGGATGATGCGAGCTGTTTGAACCTCAATCGCGTGTCTGCCCCTCAATTGATCGGTGTCAATCCTGAGGAGCTCGCCAGGAGAAAAGCCTTCACATTTGCGCAGATAACCGATGAGGTGAATCCGGAAAATCCCTGGTCAGTCCTCGAACAAAATGTATCGGACGAGTTAATTCCTGCGGTCGCTGATCAATCCGTCATCGTCTGGGGGCTGGGTATGGCTGTGGGTGATTCCCTAACATATCTGGATGAAAAAGGAGAGGCCTTTCAACTCAGACTCGTCGGGGGATTGGCCAATTCGGTATTTCAAGGAAAGATCATCATATCCGAAAGCGCTCTCATTCGTAAATTTCCCTCCATAAGTGGGTACCGGCTCTTTCTCGTGGATGCCCCTTTAGAAAGGATAGATGACATTCGAGAAAGCCTGTCTTGGACCATGCAGGATCTAGGTATGGATTTGATGCCTGCCTCCACCCGTCTGGCAGAGTTCAACACGGTTCAGAACACCTATCTATCCATTTTCCTCATCCTTGGCAGTTTTGGTTTATTGCTGGGGAGTGTGGGATTGGGGATAGTCGTTTGGCGAAACGTCAAGGAACGTCAGGGAGAATTGGCGTTGCTCCGGGCTGTTGGTTTCACCAAGAAATCCATTCAAGCCATTATCTTATCCGAACACCTAGCCCTTTTGATCGCAGGCATTTTTTACGGAATTCTCGCTGCATTGTTGGCGACTCTCCCATCCCTCTTGACTCCCGGAGCGGAAATCCCGTATCCTACTATACTTATAATATTAATAATTGTCGGGCTGAACGGAGTCATTTGGACGTACTCGGCGGCGTATTTTGCGACAAAAGAGGACCTTCTCCCGGCTCTAAGGAAGGAATAGTCATTTTAAAAGTCTAAAGAGAATGTGTGAAATGAATAAAACGCAACATGGAGGAACATCATGAAGAGAAAGGTCATCTACTCTGCCTTGATGCTAGCTGTTTGGCTGACTGCTGGTTTTGTCCAGGCACAGGAGAACTGGCCTCACTGGCGAGGTCCTCTTCACAACGGAATCAGTGATTCCACCGGCCTTCCCATGAAGTGGAGCCTGACGGAGAACATAGTCTGGAAGACACCTTTGCCGTCATGGAGTGCCGCCACTCCGATCATTTGGGGTGACCGCATATTCATCACCTCTCCCTCCAAACCTGAGCCGAAACCCGAGCCTCCAGATCAGAAACAACCAGAACAGAAGCAAGAACAGAGAAGACGCAGGAGACCCAGCCTTGATCCTGGAGGTCCGAAGCTGTTCCTGTTCTGCATTTCTAAAAAAGATGGCCAGATTCTCTGGCAGCGTGAGCTGGACGATAAAAATCAGATTCACCGCAAGCAAAACGATGCCACACCTTCACCCGTCACTGACGGGAAGCATGTCTGGGTGGTCACGGGTACGGGTAAAATCACCGCATTCGACATGAAGGGCAAGCAAATCTGGAAGAAGGATATTCAGCAGGAGTACGGTCCGTTCGGTCATAATTGGGGTTATGGTTCTTCACCCTTGTTGCATGACGGCAGTCTGATCGTTGAGGTCCTGCATGGCATGCGAACAGACGACCCCTCTTATATTGTTTCTTTCCATGCAAGGACAGGTAAGGTTCAATGGAGGCAGGAACGGCCAACAGATGCACAGAGGGAATCCCCGGATGCGTACACAACACCGGTTCTTCTTCAACATAAGGGTAAAACCCTGATCGTTATTTCAGGAGGGGACTACGTCACAGGACATGACTTTAAAACGGGAAAAGAGATTTGGCGGGCAGCCGGTTTGAATCCTTTGAAGCGATCCAATTATCGTGTTGTCCCCACTCCCATCATCGTTGATGGGTTGATCTACGCCCCAACCCGAAAAAATCCTCTTTTGGCGCTGAAAGTCGGCGGGACGGGCGATATCACAGAAAGCCATCTAGTCTGGAAGTATGAGGGATCAGGGGCTCCGGATGTTCCTTCTCCAATAAGTGACGGAAAATATTTTTACATGGTTGATGATCGTGGATTGGTGACATGTTTGGACGCAAAGACAGGAACAGTGATCTGGGGACCTGAGGCAACAACCGAAGGTATCGTGAGCGCGTCTCCGGTTCTCTCTGAAGGTAAGCTTTATATCTTGAACGAAAAAGCTGTGACTTCGATCGTTTCTGTGGGATTGGAATTCAAACTGCTGGAGACAAATGAGCTGGACGGAACGTACACACTCGCGTCACCCGCTGTTTCCGGATCCCAGCTCTTTATCCGGACTTCGACACACTTGTATTGCATCGAAGAAAAGCCTAAATAGTCTGACAAAATCGCACCAGCTTTTTCTACGGGAAGGTAAAGTCCTGTTTCATGTGAAATAACTGGATAAAATTCGATTGAAAATGAAAAGGAGTAAAAAAGGGATGAAAAAAATTGCAGTTTTGGTGGCATTTGCGTTTGTCTTTACGAGTCTGTTTTTTGCAGCAGGAAAATTTGCGGATTATGAGAAATACTGGCACCAATGGCGCGGGCCTTACATGACGGGTGTATCACCCAATGGGAATCCTCCCCTCGAGTGGAGTGAGACGAAGAACTTAAAATGGAAAATCTCCATTCCCGGAAAGGGCCATGCCTCTCCTGTCATCTGGGGAGACCAAATATTCATATTGACAGCCATTGAGACCGATAAAGATACTCAAGAAGTTGAAGAAAGTGAGCCTCCCCAGCAGGCTCATCGCGGCATGCCCGTTAACAGAACCACAAAGGTGCATAAATTTGTCATTTTTGCGATCAACCGGCATGAAGGAAAAATTCTCTGGCAGCGGACAGTCAAAGAAGAGGCCCCTCAAGAGGGGACACATGAAATGGGCAGCTGGGCTTCGCATTCACCGGTGACGGATGGGGAGCATGTCTATGCCTACTTTGGTTCTCGAGGTTTGTTTTGTTTTGATATGCAAGGAACCCTCATATGGGAGCGGGATTTTGGCCAACTGAATAAAAGGATGAATTTTGGTGAAGGAAGCTCGCCCGCACTTCATGGGGATAGAATCATTGTCAACTGGGATCATGAAGGGCAATCGTTTATTATCGCTCTGGATAAAAAAACAGGCAAAGATATCTGGAAAGTCGATCGAGATGAAGGAACTTCGTGGGCCACGCCTCTTGTTGTCGAGAATGACGGGAAGCTCCAGGTCGTCACCAGCGCCACTAAGCTTGTACGGAGTTATGACTTTAACACGGGAAGATTGCTCTGGGAATGCAGTGGAATGACTCAGAATGCCATCCCGTCGCCCTTGGCGGCTGATGGAATGCTCTATGTCATGAGCGGCTTTCGGGGGAATGCCCTGTTGGCCATCGACCTCTCCAAAGCCAAAGGCGACATCGTCAATTCAGACGCCATTGTCTGGCAACATGATAAAGACACACCTTATGCACCTTCAGGAATGCTTTTTGATAACAAACTGTATTTTTTCCGGAGCAACAATGGGATCCTTTCCTGTTTTGATGCTAGGACAGGGAAGGAATACTACAGCGGCCAGAGACTCGAGGGAATGGGAAATGTATTTGCTTCACCAGTCGGTGCTCAAGACCGAGTGTATGTCGTTGGCCAAAAAGGCACCATGTATGTGATTAAGCACGGTCCTGAGTTTGAAATTCTTGCCAAGAACACACTGGATGATAATTTTAGTGCCTCACCTGCGGTCGTGGGCAATACGCTTTACTTGCGCGGGTATAAAAATCTTTACTGTGTAGAAGAGAAAAACTGATCTGAATTTGAAGTTTTTTTTGAAGAATCGTTATAACGAGCGGGGCATCACGATCCCAGCTTGTCCAGTGCGGCCCTGACCACTGTTGCGATATTTTCATCTGTTGCAGGAGATTTGCCTTTTTCCAAACCAAGTTCTGTCACTTTCATATGCTCAAATTCAGTAAAACCGGCCTCTTCAAGGCAGAGTTTAGTGCAATCAAGCGGACACCCATCTATAGCCAGGATTTTAGCCGCATCTCTAGTGGATTTCATGATTCCGCTCACTCGTCCTCCGATACCGGCAAGGCAGAACATCTTCCCCGCTCCTTCTGAAGTCAGTTGTCTTGCGGCCAAATCCGAGATAGCTCCCACGTCAGCCGCTCCTGAACAAGCGAAAATCAGTGTTGGCCCAGCAGTACAGAGATTTTTCTTTGAATCGCTCATCCAATCCTCCTTGAGTGAGTTAATGCTTTAAAGATTTTTGTTCCTGTCTCGATAGATCAATATGCTTTTATTTCGTTTTGAATTTGACAGAATATCAGAATAAAGACGGCTGGTGAAGCAGCCCCTTTTTTGAGAGGGACACTTATTGCATTTAAGAATAACCGAGAATTTATCGTTGATCCAATCATTTTCTAAGCACTAACGACTTGATAGAGCTGTATGAGGTTACCGCAAGTATCATCAAATACAGCAATGGTTGTCGGTCCTGTCTGTGTGGGTTCCATCGTGAACTCCACACCCAACTTTTTCATTCTTTCGTACTCTTTTTGTACATCCTCCACAGCAAATGCCGTTAAAGGGATGCCTTGCTTAACAAGAGCGGATTGGAATGCCTTGGCCGCTGGATTGCTGTTTGGCTCAAGAACGAGCTCAGTACCATCAGGCTCCTCGGGCGAGACGACTGTTAGCCATTTGAATTCCCCTAAGGGTATCTCTGTTTTTTTGACAAAGCCTAAAACCTCTGTATAGAACTTGAGGGCCTTGTCTTGATCTTCCACAAAGACACTATTTAACTTAATCTTCATCGGTACCTCCGAGTTGTTATTTACTCATAAGTTAAAGCCAAAACACCGCTTAGGGCCGAGACGTTGATTCAGGAATGTTCCGACTTTAACATTAATATTATATCAATTCAAGATGGGAATGAGCTGATTTCTGGGCTCATTCATGCTGGCCATTGTAGCCTCTATATCATGCCTCTTTCGGGTGAAAGATAAAAAAAACAAGCTTAAGCAATAATCAGAAAGCCGCGATGAATTTTTTAATTATCGACGAGCTCCTTATACAGAAAATGAATGCTCTTATTCCACCATCTGACTCATAGTAAACTGTTTACAGAGGAGAGAGTGTTTAAACATGATGGCTCAGGTCTCCCGAGGCAGTGAGGAATGGCGGCTTGCGATATTCATCACCGCAGTCTCCAGGGATTGGCTGCAGTTTTGCCAGAGCGCCACCAATTTCGGACAAACTCCTATCATCAAGAGAGAATTGGAACAAGCGCAAGTTGTCTTGTATATGCTCGCTTTCTCCGAGTCGCGCGCCGATGATAACTCCCCCCACCATGCGTTGTTCAAGAATATAGCGGCAAGCCACATTAGCCACAGATACACTTTGTCTTTTGGCGACACAATCGACGACCAACAAGAGATTCTGGAAAGCTTCCCAACCGCCCGCCGTATCAATGAATCGTTTGTACTTCATCTGCGACCAGGATTTCAACTCTTCCCATTCCGGTTCAGGTTTTCCAAGCCATCGTTCTGTTAGGAAGCCACCCGCAACTGTGCCAAAAGCCAGTAGCTTGATCCCGTACTGTTGGCAGAGTCGGATCATGCTCTCCTTAGCGCGTTGATCAAGAAGTGAAAAGCATACCTGATTGGAAACGATCTTTATTCCACTGTTTATCACTTTGCGCAGGTGCTCAGTATCGAAGTTGGTCAAGCCAAGATGACGTATAAGTCCTTCTTCCCTAAAATCTTGCAACCAAAGCAGGCAATCCATCCAGTTGGGATCGGCATAGTTCCAGGTATGAAACTGCAAGAGGTCCAGTCGATCAGTCATCATGCGATCGAGTGAGCGCTGTACTGCCGCCCGCGCATCATCCTTGGTCACAGGACCAGGCTTTGGTACCCATTTGGTGAGAAGTTGTAGGCTGGGACCCTGTTGTTGCAAGAACCGGCCGGCAATTTCTTCTGCTGAGCCATAATGATCTGCCATATCAAAGGTAGTGAAGCCGGCATCCGCATAAGACACCATGGCCAATGCCGCTTGATTGAGATCCACTTTGCGGCCTTCTCGTTCCATGTCGGCAATCTGCCATAATCCTGTCAGGACTCGGGATATACTGAAACCTGGAGCCAACTCACAACGCTCTATGCTATTCCTCATAATAAATTATTCCTTGGGTAGTTTTGAGAAAATCGTGTCCACATCAATGCCCTTTCGCCGCAAACTTCGCAGTTCATGAATGTATACTGCAGTTGCAATCATCATCACAGCCAGCCATGCTGGCGTTGAATGAAAATACCATGCGCTAACAGATGAGGAAAGATCTTTCCAAATGTGGACTGTGAGAAAGCCGCTGAGCAGGATGGTCCCGAACAGAGCTGTTGCTGCCTGGACTTTTCGTGCGGATAAGACACTGACCTTCTGAGCAATCTCAGGATTTGTCCGGGGGAGCAAAAGCACAGAAAGACACATGAGCAGAAAGTTCACCAACATGGATGTGACCAAGAGGTCCACCCCTAGAAAAAAATCGCCGGCGAGATGACATCCTAATATTCCGACCGAAGCCATAAGTCCGCTGACTACAAGAGCGATATGAGGGGTGTGCCATCTCGGGTGAATTTTAGCCACCTGCCGTGGAAAAATGCCATCTTCCCCCCAGGCGAACATCAATCGGGAAACAGCAAGAAGCATCGCTGGAAGGTCGTTGATCAAGGCTACGGCAGCTCCTGCAACTATGGCCACTGTCCAGCCGGCCGGAAGCAGGTATCCCAGCAGTCCGGGTGCTGTGAGATCCTTAGTCATGGCTTCCTTTGCTATAAACGACCACGGGACAGCGTGATAGACAGCTGCCGTGAACAACATATAGAATATCCCCACTGTCAAAATTGAGATGCCAATGGCAAGCGGCAGAGACCGGCTCGGTTTTCGTGCTTCACCGCCGGCCTGAGCGATGGAGTCGAACCCGATAAAGCTGGCAAAGAGCAACGCTGAGGCAGCAAGAAAGACGCCTAGGTTAAGCGGAGGTGCTTCAGCCATGGGGATCGTGCGACCTTGCTTGGCAAGTAGAGCGTCGACAAAATTTTGTTGGCTAAAGGCAAAACCTGCCACAATGACTATGGCGCCAAGTATGAACATCAGGAACATGAGAGGAACAATCGTCCGTTGATACAATCTTACACCTCGTAAATTAATCCCCACGAAGGTCCACAGAAACGCCAATGCCAGGGTAACGCGCACGGCGCCTGAATTCAGAATATCGGCCAAAGAGAGCCAGCCGAGAGCTGCAGAGATATCCCGGAGAAAGGGTATCAAAATGTATGATACAACCCCAATGCCGATAGAGAGCCCGAACCACTGTGAGAAGCTGGCAACAAAGCCAAGGTATGGATTGAGCGATCTGCTGGCAAATACATAGCTACCACCTGCCCGGGGCATGGCAGAGGCAAGAATGGCATAGGCCAAAGCTGCCAGTATCGCAGGAAGAGCGGCAAAAAGATAAGCTGGGAGGACGTTAGGTCCAATGCCAGGCACATTCCTCTGGATCATGAATGGAAGTACGTTAATCCCCGCGCCCAGCATAGAACAGATGCCGGTAGCAGCCAGGCCCAATATGCCCATTTCGCGCACCAGTCCAGGATGATCAACCTTTTGTTTAAAACCATTCTTGGCGTGCTGATTCATGATGCCTGCCCTTACGGGATTGTCAGATGAAGACAGGTGAGCCCCACAAGGAGCATTATTATACAAAAAACCACAATGATATTCTTTATTTTTGTACCTATCCTCATTTTTTGAACAGATCAAAAAAAATTGCCTTGTCATTTGGATAGGACTCAGATAAGATGCCCACTGCATTAATTCCATGGTCTTTCCTGACTCGAGGAGTACAACTCTTTAAAGGAAAACAACAGTAGAGTGTGAAGTTGAAGAAGATTTTTCTCCGGCATGTGACCGAATAAAGGGGCATGTGAATGGCTAAAAAGTTCGAACATGAATATCCGATTCCAATCCCTCCCGACCAGTTTGATCAAAAAAACGAAGTGTTCAAACGAGCACGATGGGATCAAGAAATCATCTCCTGGGCCCGTCCGTTTCTCGAAAACGTGAAATATGAAAACCGGTCGGGATATCGCCGTCATGAGTGTGCCCTTAGGATGGGTGCCTGGAATCTTGAGCATGATATGGCCTGTGGAAATTCGCAGAGTAATTCGAAGCTCTATTCATGGTCCCGCGTATCAGAGAAATTGAGGCCCTATGTTGAAGCAGGGGACAGAATGGCTGGTTCTCCCCAGGGGAACAGCAAGATTATTAAACAGGCCGCACGGTTTTTGGGAGCCACCATAGTAGGTGTCTGTGGCGTACATCCCCATCTCATTTACTCTCATGAATACAATGTTTTTACTAAAGAGCACTATCCTCTCCAACTCCCTGAAGACCATACCAACGCCATTGTTATAGCCGTAGAGATGGACTACCGGGCGATTCGTTTTTCTCCGAATGCAATCGCCAGTGCAGCCACCGGTTTGGGCTATTCAAAGATGGCATTTGTGGCGAACTCAGTGGCCATTTTTATTCGAAGTATGGGCTATGATGCGGCACCTTCAGGGAATGATACGGCCCTCTCTATTCCGCTAGCCATGGCTGCCGGTCTTGGGGAGCCGGGACGAATGGGACTTCTTATAACACCTCAATACGGACCGAGAGTCCGGCTCTGCAAAGTCTTTACGAACATGCCGCTTACCCATGATACCTTTCGACCGTTTGGTGTTAAGAAATTTTGTGATGTCTGCTTGAAATGCGCTCAACACTGCCCTTCAAGAGCCATCAGTTATGATGCTCCGACAACGCAGGGAGTATGTGTATCAAATCATTCCGGTGTGCTGAAATGGTATACCAATCCTGAAAAATGTTATCGCTTTTGGGCAGAGAACAGAATGGATTGTACGACCTGTGTGAGTGTCTGTCCTTTTAATAAACCTCAGGGAATGCTGCATGACAGCGTGCGGACTGTGATCAGGACAGTGCCGGTTTTGAACCGTATGATCGCAAAAACTGATGATCTTCTGGGATATGGAAAGCCGAAGCATACAAAAGAGTTTTGGAATGCATCCCCTTAGAAGGACATCACTTGCCTTGTGAAAGGTAAGGGCATCAGAAATCAACAAGGAGGGTGAAACAAATGAATCGGTGGCGTATGTTTGTTTTTTTATCCGTATGTTTAAGTATCTTCGTTTATATTCCGGCAACAGACCAGAAACCCAAAACCAGCTATCAAACTCTTCTTGACCTGCATGAGGAGTTTTCGAAATTTCGTCGTCCTGTGATTGTCGACGGAATACCGGATTACAGTCGAGCTGCGACGAAATCTAAGGAAAAAGGCTTGAAAGCTTTCCGTCATCGGCTGGAGGAAATCAATCCCGAGGACTGGACCATCTCTCAGAAAATCGATTACCTCCTGATGCAGGCCAAGTTCAATGAGCTAGATTTCCAGCTCCGGGTTACGCGGCCTTGGAACCGCGATCCAAGCACCTACGTGGATAGGGTCGCCAGGATTCCCTATGCGGATACCCCTCTTTCCAAAGAAGCACAGGCAAGACTAGCAGAACGTTTGAAGACTGTACCCAAAATCCTGGAACTGGGGAAGAAAAACCTGACTGGAGTTCCCAGGGTATTGGCTGAAATCGCAATCCGAAGCCTCGAGAATTCTGATGGAGTCAACCAGGGAGAGCCGAGGCGGAAGGTGCCTCCAGAGGGAACGATAGGCTGGTACGAGGACCTCATCGGGCGGCTGTCGACACATCATCCCGTGCTTCTTCCCGATGCTGAGCAGGCTCTTTCATCAGTGAAAAACTACCGAGACTGGCTCAAAGAGAATAAGAGCCGGATGACAGCACCGGGTTTTATCGGACTCGATCACTATGATTGGTATCTGAAGAACGTCCGAATGATGCCCTACACTGTCGAGGATATCGTCAGGATTGCGGAGGTGGAATTGTACCGCACTTTGGCTTTCCTGAACATTGAGTTGCACAAAAACCTCAAACTCCCCCCGCTCGAGCCCGCCACAACGGCAGAGGAACATGAGAGACGAGTCCGAGAGGCTGAAACTCTAATCCGGTCATTCATCAAAGAACATAACATGATGACGATCCCCGACTACATGCCTTCCGAGTTTGAGACAGATGCATTCTGGATCGTGCGTCCAGGCGGGAAGCGCCACTTCTGGGAAGAGATCACCTATCGTGATCCGCTGAACAACCACATTCACGCCTCGATTCCTGGGCATCGTTTCGACGGGCTCATTCAGCGACGTCACAAAAATCCGATTCGCCGGAGACATGGGGATGGTGGAAGAGCCGAGGGATGGACCTTCTACATCGAGGAGATGTTCCTCCAAGCCGGACTGCTCGACAAGCGTCCACGCACCAGGGAACTCTTTTACATCGCGCAACTGAAACGCGTGCTCAGGATACCTGCCGAGCTCAATATGCAGTCAGGAAAGTTCACACTCGAACAGGCCATCCAATTCCTGATGGACGAAGTTCCTCTGATGGATGAGAACCTCGCCAGGTATGACCTTCAAATCTATCTTCGCCGACCAGCATACGGGATGACCTATCTAACAGGAAAAGTGCAGATGGAAAAGCTTCTCGCAGACCGGGCCCGCCAATTGGGAGATAACTTCGATCTGGGTAAGTTTCATGACGAGTTTCTGGCTTCCGGACCGATCCCGATATCTCTAATCCGGTGGGAAATGACGGGTCTTGATGATGAGGCGAAAAAACTCTGGCAATAGCGAGTATCAGGAGGCGACAGTGAGAAAAACCCTTTTTCTTTTGGTTGTATTCATTTTCAACTTGAGTTTTCTTGGGGGAGAAGAGCTTACACTGGAAAAACTCTACTCGGATATACCTATGATTGGCGTTCCACCTCGGGAAATTTTGTGGTCACCGGATGAGAGCCAGTGTGCTTTCCTTTGGAATGAAGATTCAGGCAGGATAAGGAACCTGTACTGTTATGAACCGGATTCCGGATTAAAGCCACAGAAATTGACGTCATTCAACAAACAGGGAATATCAGGATTTTGTTGGGGGCGCACACGCAACGAGATTATCTATCTTAGGGGAACGACCATCTTTGTATTCGATATCAATGATTTATCAGCAAAGGAGATTCACAAAAGCAAGAAGAGAATGAGGGCTCCTACCCTTTCCCCAGATGGTTCTTTTTTATGCTATCTTCAAGACGGAAACATCTGGATGTATGATTTTGAAGAGGAAACCTGTTCTCAGGTGACTCACTTCGATGCCAAGAACGAAAGAATAAGCAGATATTCCTGGTCCCCTGATTCCCAGCGAATAGCATTTTTTTACCAGGATTATACCGGAATCAGACACGTGGATATCCCGCGGTTTGACAGAGAGAAGGTCAGCCTTCAAAAAGTTCCTAGGCCCTTTCCTGGAGATCCAAACAACACGAGGAAAATCGGAGTTTTTGACATCCCCCAGAAAAAAGTCAGGTGGGTTCCGCTGGAATTGGATACCCTTCTCTCTTTATCGTGGTCGCCTTCAGGAAAAAAGCTTTTAGTGGAGGAATCTGCCGAGTATGCCAACAAAAGGAGTATTTACATTTGTGATGTGGAAGACCTGAGCACAGAAATTGCCTTTCTGGAAGAAAGTCCTCTTTTCACGTTTTCCTGGATCTGGAGTTCTCAATGGATAAGCGACAACCAGATCTCTCTGACATCGGACAATTCGGGCTTTTGCCATCTGTACTCTCTGAATCTGAAAAATAAGCAATCAAAACAGCTCACTTCAGGGAATTGGGAGATCCTGGAAATGTTTCCTGTCAAAGGAAAGTTCCTTTATTTTATAGCCAATAAAACACGCCCTGAGAACAGGGTTCTGTACAAGGTTCATGTAGACCGCGGAAACATACAAAGAGCTGTCAACAGGGATGGGGTGTATAGACCCTATTTTTCAAAGTCAGGGAAAAACATGTGTGCCCTTTTTTCGGATGACATGACGCCTTTTGACCTCTATCATATAAAGGACAAAAAACTGCACAGAATAACCGACTCACCTCTCCCTGAGTTTAAGAAATTCTTATGGGTAAAAACGCAGTATCTGGATATCCCGGGAGGAGAGAAGGGCGTTAAAATAAGAGCCAAGATGATGATTCCTCCTGATTTCGACTCAGGGAAAAAATACCCGGCCATTATCGGTTCGGTTTACTCCAATGCAGTTCTAAACCAGTGGGGAGGTCGTGATGCGCATCCGACTTGGGGGCTGGATCAGTATCTGGTTCAGGTGGAGAATTATATCCTGTTGAACCTGGATTTTAGGGGAAGCCTTGGATACGGACGAAAATTCCGGGAAGATATGCTGAAGGGATACGGTACAGTCGATATAAAAGATATCGCAGCAGCTGCCCTTTATTTAAAATCGCTGCCATATATCGAGGAGGACAAAATCGGAATTTGGGGATCCAGTTACGGCGGGCTTCTGACCTTGATGTGCTTATTTAAAAATCCAGGACTTTTTGCCTGCGGGATAGCTGGAGCTCCGGCCACCAACGTCTACCATGCTTTTCCAGGCCAGATGGAAGTCATGAAGTCCACAGAGGACAAAGAGGCTTACAAGAATTCTTCCGCATATTTCTGGCCGCAGGGATTGGAAGAACCGGCCATGATTATCCACGGAATCAGAGACACGGTCGTGCTTTTCATGGATTCGGTGAGCCTAGTAAAAAAAATGGTTAAAGAGGGAAAGGATTTCGAGTTCGTTGTCTTACCAGATGCTTCCCATGCCTGGGACATGGGCCCTTCGTACCAAACCCTGTTTGCCTTCAGAAAAATGATCGATTTTTTCGAGAGACACCTCAAAAATTAGAAAAATTGATTTGAATGAATGATTGAGTTATTGAAAATAATGTGGTGAGCGAGACAGGATTTGAACCTGCAATTTCTCCTGCGTGTAAAAGGCACAAAAAGAGGAAACGAGCGAAAGAATAGGAGATTTACGCGGTAAGCTGTCGAGATTCAGGTGTTTGGAATACAGACTACCTGTTCCAGAGGTTAAAATCTAACTTTGCGTGTAGGACATTGACAGGGGGCGGGTCATTTTTTCGCTTGAACTGGCTTTGTGTAGACTATTTCACCCCTAATAATTGTCATTTCCGGTTCGATCTTCCAGATGTCCTCAGCCGGGATTGTCATGTAGTCAACAGGAATGACCACAAAATCAGCAAGTTTCCCGACCTCGATAGATCCCAAGATGTCTTCCACAAGCATAATGTAGCCATCATCCATGTTTTGGATGGGGCTCAGGAGTGGAAACCCCTTCGTTCCCATTCAAGAAGCCAGGCCATCCTCAAAAAAATAGGACTCAAGAAATTGGCTTTTCCTGTCTTTTTAATTTTTTTAAAAAAAAGTGAAACATAATGAGTATATTTACGTATACATATATGAAGTTTATTCTCAAACGAGAAAAAATACCGTAATAAGATTTTAAAATTGAATATGAGGATGAAATGAAGATATTATCCAAACCTGAAGAGCTGATTCTCCTGGCTGTCTTCAGCTTAAAGGACAATGCCTATGGTGTCTCCATCAGAAAACATATCATTGATAAAACCGGTGTGGACTGGACTATCGGTGCCGTCTACGTCCCCTTGAACCGTCTTGCCAGAGATGGATTCCTGGAGACAACAATCGGAGAACCTACACCTGAGAGAGGGGGAAAACGGAAGAAATTCTACAGCCTGACACATAGGGGGATGAAAGCCCTGGCCTATACAAAACGGATTAACGATTCCATGTGGTCGCGTCTGTCGGCTATGGACATGGCCGCGCTGACGGATAAAGGATAAGATGAGAAATCCGCCGAGATTTTCCGAATGGATCCTGTATCACCTCCTTAAAAAGGAAGAACGGGAATTCATTATAGGAGACTTGAGAGAAATATACCGACAAGTGCGGTACTCATCCGGCAATCTGAAGGCAAAAATCTGGTATTGGGGACAGATCATACGCTCTATCCGTCCCTTCCTGTACAATTTAATTTATTGGAGGATTTGTATGTTTACTAATTATCTTAAATTGGCGATCAGGCATATGAGAAGGCACTGGGCATATTCTTTGATAAATATCCTGGGATTGGCTATCGGTATGGCCTGCTGCATCCTGATTTTTATCTGGGTGCAGCATGAGCTGAGTTATGACAAATTTCATGAGAAGGCTGATGACCTCTATCTCATAACCGTATTCGGTGAACACGGAACCTGGACGTCCAGCCCCTGGGCCCTTGTTCCCACACTGAAGAATGATTTTCCCGAGATTGTGAAAGGAAGCTGGTATGGCGTGATTCCTCTCCTCGCAAGATATGAACACAAGATTTTTTTTGAAGACGCAGCCTTGGTTGGAGACGAATTTCTGGATATGTTCACCTTCACCTTTGTCAAGGGCAATCCCGAATATGCCTTTGAGAATCTCAACTCTGTGGTTTTGACCAAACGGGCGGCTGCCAGGTATTTCGGGAACGAGGACCCGATAGGAAAAGTCATCCAATTCGAAAACCAGATCGATTTGGCCGTATCCGGAGTGATTGAGGATATCCCCAGCAACTCCCATATGGAATTCGATCTTGTCGTGTCACCCATCCCCTTTATCGGAGAAGCCAGGACGCGTACCTGGTCCATGGATGTTTCCTCTTATGTGTTGCTGCCGAGCCAGGCAGACCCGGTTGAGGTCGAAAACAAAATATCCGAGACTATCATCAAATACGACAAGAGAACAAACGTCAAATACTATGTCGGCCTTTTTCCGGTCAAGAAGATCCACCTTCATTCCTTTTCCGGGACAGACCCCGTCGTGTATGTCTATGTTTTCTCCGCGATCGCCGTGATCGTCCTGCTCATCGCTTGCATCAACTTCATGAATTTAACCACGGCTCGCTCCTCCATCAGGATCAACGAGATCGGAATCCGGAAAGTGTGCGGAGGGGATCGAAAGGATCTGATCAAACAGTTCTTGGGGGAGTCCATGGGTTTGGCCTTAGTTGCTTTGATCGCAGCTGTTGTCCTGGTCTATTTCCTTCTTCCAGGATTCAATTCACTGGCCGCTAAACAGCTTGAGTTCAATATCCTCAACAATGGAACGATTCTTGCTGGATTGATGCTTTTTGCCGTGTTCGTTGGGTTGGTCGCGGGCAGCTACCCCGCTCTGTATTTTTCGTCCTTCCAACCGGATAGAGTGCTGAAAAACACCTTCCAGACCGGATCGAGGAGAAGCGGTCTTCGAAAGACATTAATTGTTACCCAATTCACAGCATCCATCCTGCTCATTATCGCCACCACGACTATCTACAAGCAGATCCAGTATATTCGCAGCAAGGATCTCGGCTTCAGTAAAGACCAGATTCTGGTGGTCCGAGCACGGCGACAGCTGCGGGCTAATTACAACATTGTCAAAGAAAGACTCCTGGCAAATCCTGATGTTCTGAAGGTGAGCGCGGCATCGAGTATTCCTTTGAATGTTAACAATAATAATCCGGTCTACTGGGAGGGCAGAAGTGCTGACAGCTATGTAAGAATGAATTTTGTATGTGTGGATTATGATTACTTCGAGACCTTTGATATGGAAATGAGTTACGGCCGAAGTTTTTCGCGGGAATATCCGACAGACCAGGAAAATTATATCATTAATGAAGCGGCATTGAAGCTCACCGGATACCAAGATCCAATAGGAAAGATGTTCTCCATGTGGGAAAATGAGGGCACATTAGTGGGAGTTGTGAAGGACTTTCATGGGACTTCATTACATAACGATATCCGACCTATTGTGTTCGTTATGTACCAAAACCTCCCGTACAATAACTGGTTTATCAAGATTCGCGGATCCAGGATAGCGGAATCCATAGATTTTGTTAAAAAGACAATAGCTGCTGTGGTTCCGGGTTATCCCGTGGAGCCGGAATTTCTGGACGAACATTTCCAGCGTCAATACACTAACGAAGACCGTTTGGGGAAAATTCTGACGAGCTTTACTGGCCTTGCCATTTTTATCTCCTGCCTGGGTTTGTTCGGTCTGGCTGCATTCATGGCAGCACGGCGGTCCAAGGAGATCGCCATAAGAAAAGTACTCGGTGCTTCGATTTGGAGTGTCATGAGGGTCCTCAGCAGAGAGTTTATCATCTTGATTGTCCTGGCCAACATCATCGCCTGGCCGCTGGGATTTTTCGTCATGAGCCGGTGGATGAGGAACTTTTCCTATAACACGAGTATAGGCCTTGGAGTCTTCATTGCGGCCGGGATGGTCGCCATTGCTATCGCCCTCTTGACCGTCAGCTATCAGACGTTCCGGGCGGCGTCGGCTAATCCGGTCGACCGCCTGCGGAATGAATAGTCCGAAAAACACAAACCTTGTTAGGCCTGATCAAAAGAAAAGAATTTCCTTTTTGCGCCTGCACTCTGGCGATAAATTCCATACAGGACACCTGCTCCTGAGGTCAAAAATCTAACTTTGCGGGTGGCACATTAGCAGGGATCAGGTCATTTTTTCGCTTGAACTGGCTTTGTGTAGACGACCTCCCCCCCGATAACTGTCATTTCCGGTTCGATCTTCCAGATGTCTTCAGCCGGGATGGTCATGTAATCCACAGGAA
>CAYFVQ010000172.1:0-32541 GCA_964346585.1 uncultured Eubacteriales bacterium
AAGTCCTGCCATCTATGAGGACTGGCCTGAGCCACATACGGAATGTTATGGGCAACCAGGACTTTTGTCAGATCTTTCCGCCACTGAAGCTTCCCCGGACTCTGGCTTCCTTCAGGGGAAGTCGTTGCCGATGCCCCGAGAGGCGTGGCTGAAGACCTCTGCCCACCAGTGTTGGCATAGGCATTGTTGTCATAGCAGACATAGACAATGTCATGTCCCCTTTCCACCGTACCGGAGAGAGCCTGGAGCCCGATATCATAGGTGCCGCCATCCCCACCGACGCCCATGAATTTAATCTCTTTATCCTTGGGAATCTTTCCTCGTCTCTTCAATGATTTGTACATGGCTTCAACTCCGGCGATGGTTGAGGCCGCGTTCTCGAACGCACTGTGAACCCAGGTCATGTTCCACGACGTCCTGGGAAAGATGGTCGTGCAGACCTCAAGACAACCTGTCGCGTTGGCAATGATCAAGGGATCTTCTGTCGCTCTCAAAATAATCTTGAAAATGAGCGGAATCCCACATCCCAGGCACATGCCGTGACCTGCGACCAATTTATCTTCCATGTAAGCTAAATCTTTCAGTTTTGCCATTTTAGTCTCCTTCTCACTTACTCTCTCAAATTGATGTAACCGCACTTTTCCTCGACTTTTCCTGTCTCTGCAATCTTTTCCAGTTTCAAGGCGACATCCTTGAAATGCTCCACCATGATATCCCTTCCTCCAAGTCCGTAAACATAATTG
The DNA here is from genome assembly GCA_964346585.1 of uncultured Eubacteriales bacterium. Lineage (GTDB taxonomy): Bacteria > Acidobacteriota > Aminicenantia > Aminicenantales > Aminicenantaceae > SOIA01. The sequence goes on from CAYFVQ010000172.1 coordinate 744, forward strand.
ACGATCGCCGGTCGCTCCTCGTAATCATACAGCGCAGAGCGAATCTCGGTGAACAGCGGAGCTCCGAAAGCTCCCGGGCTTGAAGAACGGTCGAGCACTGCGACGGCTTTCATTTTCTTTAGGGCCTCGGCTATCTTCTGATGAGGAAACGGACGAAAGATCCGCGGCTTGAGAAGGCCGATCTTCTTACCTTCGGCTCTCAACTCATCGATGGCGTCCTTACAGGTTCCGGCTGCTGAACTCATAACGACAATACAAGTCTCGGCATCATCCATCCTGTATTCTTCGAAAAATCCGTATTCACGGCCAAACGCTTTACCGAATTCCTTCCCGACAGCTTCGATGACCGGCGGTGCATTCTCAATGCCTTCGATCTGATTTCGTTTATGTTCAAAGTAATAGTCAGTGAAATCGATCGGACCCACGGTCATCTTTCTATCGGTATCCAGGAGAGGATAGACCGACTTGTATTCGCCGACGAATTTCTTGACCTTCGCATCATCTTCAACCTGGATTACTTCCATGGAATGACTGATGATGAATCCATCCAATCCGACCAAAACAGGAGTCCTGACATCGAGATGCTCGGCGATACGGAAAGCCTGGATGAAATTGTCATACGCTTCCTGACAGCCTTCCGAATAGATCTGTATCCACCCAGCATCTCTGGCACCCATGGTGTCGCTGTGGTCACCGTGGATATTAATCGGAGCACTCAAAGAACGGTTGGCGATGGCCGCAATAATCGGAAGCCTCAATCCGGCTGCAATGTAGAGCATCTCCCACATCAGAGCCAATCCCTGAGAGGCAGTCGCTGTCATGACCCGTCCTCCTGCCGAAGCAGCTCCGATGCAGACACTCATGGCACTGTGTTCACTCTCCGGACAGACGAATTCTCCGCTAATCAGGCCATCGGCTCTGAATTGAGCGATGGTCTCAACAATAGCTGTGGATGGCGTGATGGGATAGGCCGCAACCACATCCGGATCGATCTGCCTGGCTGCCTCTGCGATTGTCTGGTTACCGTTTAGTGTCTTGAGTACACTCATTTGTCGCTCCCTCCTGCCAGCTCGATTTCTTCTTTAACCATGACAATGGCTTTCTCTTTGGACGGGCATTCCACAGAACACATTCCGCACCCAGTGCAGTAGTCATAATTGATGCCCTTCACTTCTCCGTCTTCGACCAGGATGGCGAAATGAGGACAGTAAAGCCAGCAAAAAAAGCACTGAATGCAGTGCTCCTCGAGAAACTCAGGTTTCTGACCTGAACGCCATGTTCCGGTCAAGTTTTTCACTGAATTCCCGGCGTCAAGATTAATGGTGCCGATGGTTAATTCTTTCCAGCTCTCTTTACTCATCCTTCTTTCACCTCCTTGAAAGCCCTGTCAATGGTCTTCATGTTCATCTCCACGACCTCGGGCCGTAACTTTTTGGCCAGAGAAACCTTGATCTTCTCCTTAAACTTTTTTAAATCGATAAGTTCAGTGACTTTAACCAGGGCCGTAACCATGGGAACATTAGGTATGGCCCGACCCAGCTCATCCGAGGCGATAGTGTAGGCGTCTAAAAAATAGATTTTCTTTTCTCCAAGAGAAAGCCTCTCGCGGATGAGCGATACTTCAAAAGTCGTATTCATTATGAAAATTGTATCGTCCTTCGCTCCACTGGTTATGTCGACCATTCCCAACAGGGAAGGATCGGTGACGATAATAATATCTGGATAGTAGACCTGGCTGTGGGAGCGAATAGGCTTTTTACTGATTCGGTTAAAAGCCAAGATGGGAGCTCCTCGCTTTTCTGCTCCGAATTCTGGAAAAGCTTGAACATGCAATTCTTTTTCAGAAGAGAGCACATCTGCTAAAGTCGCCGCAGCCGTGACAACTCCCTGACCCGCACGGCCGTGCCACCGAATTTCAATCGTCTCTTTCATGGAACCTCCTCACATATAAATCAAAATCATTTTTCCCGATAGAATTCCCTTGCTTTCTCTGGGTGGAGGTCTGTTGTGACTTGAATATCCAGGTGCATATAAGAAATCAAACATCAATCTCTCGATTTGTCACTTTTTTTCCTTCACTATTCGCTCTAATTATTCAGAGATCTGAGGGAAAATCCTGAAATCTATTCTTTAATCTCTGTCCTTCCTTCTAACGCTTTCTTGATCGTGACCTGGTCCGCATAATCAATATCTGAGCCCACAGGTAAACCCATGGCGAGTCTTGTCATTTTGATGCTGAAATCTTTAAGAATTCCTGCCACATAATGAGCGGTTGACTCCCCTTCCACTGTGGGATTGGTGGCGATTATTATCTCTTTGAAACCTCCTTTTTTTATTCGTTTCACCAGCATCTCTGTTTTGAGCTCATCCGGCCCGACTCCCTTTAAGGGGGAGAGGGTTCCGAGAAGGACATGGTACCTTCCGCTGTAAATCCCTGTTTTCTCTATTGAAGAAATGTTGAACGGCTCTTCGACGATACACAAGATTTCATCACTCCTATTCTTATCAGAGCAATACTGACAGGGATCTACATGTGTCATGCTGTTGCACACTGAACAGTAAAACGTGTTCTGCTTGGCTTCTTTTATGGCGGCTGATAAGCTTTCTACCTCTTCCTGGGGAAGGGTTGTTAGATAAAAGGCAATTCTTTGCGCCGTTTTGGCGCCGATGCCAGGAATTTTTCTCAGTTCTTCGATGAGACGATTCAGAGGATGTGTTTGTTCAAGCATCAGAAAAGACCCGGAATTTTTCCACCTAATCCGAGACTCCCCATTTTCTGAGAGATCTCCTCATCAACCTTGGTTCCCGCATCATTGAACGCAGCCAGAATCAAATCCTGGAGCATTTCGACATCATCTTTATTCACGACTTCAGGATCAATACGGATGGAAATCAGGTTCTTCTGACCATCTAGAGTCACGGTCACCATGCCTCCTCCACTCGACCCTTCCACTTTCATCTCTGTTAATTCTTTCTGGAGTTTTTCCTGCATTTCTTTGGCGGCTTTGAGCATTTTTTGTAAATTCGCCACACCTTTCATTTTTTATCTCCTTATAAGCCAGAAAGGCAATATTTCATTCTTTTTTTTCTGCCCTTTCTATGGGTTTGACTGATAGCACCCGGGCTTTGAAGGTATTCATAAAGGATTTAACTGAAGGATCTTTCAGGGCTATATCCAGCTCTCTTTCCCTTTTTCCCTTGTCTTCTCCGCTGGGAGGAGACAACCCTTCGTCCATCTTGGGAGCCGGGCTCTTTGAGTCTGGTAGGTCGCGATTAGAGTCTGATATGTCTCTAGTTTGATTCGGGCCCGGAGCTGTGCTCTTAGGAATGTGTTTCCCTGAAGGAGCCTTTATCTCTTTCTTGAGGTCCTCAATGTCCTTCATGATATCTTTTAAGTCAGCAATTTGTTTAAAATGACACAGCTTGACCAGAAAAACCTCTAAATATATTCTCGGATGGGAAGAAAATTTCAACTCCTGCTCTCCCTGCTGGAGGACAACGAGATACCGGAGTATTTCTTCTTTAGATGCTTTCTCGGCTTCTTTCTTCAAATCATTGATTTCTTCCTCATTCAAAGGCAGTAAATCCTGAGGATTCTGGATCGATTTAACCAGAAGGAGGTTTCTAAAATGCTGAATCAGTTCTTTATAAAAGAATCTAAGGTCATAACCGTATTCAATAACCTTCTCTACAAGGCTGAAAATCTCATCTGGCTTTTCTCCCAGGACCGCTTCCGAGAAAGCAAAAAGAATCTCTCGGCTGATGGTTCCCAGGACTTCTTTCAAATCCTCATCTCTGATGATCTCCCCTGAGAAAGCGACGGCTTTATCCAGCAAGCTCTGGGCATCCCTCAGGCTGCCATCTGCGGCCTCAGCTATGAGATCGAGACCGTTAGAGGATACTTCTATTTTTTCGTTCTTTGCGATTTCCAGTAAATGCTTGATGATGTCTTTTTGAGAGATCTTCTTGAATTCAAAATGCTGGCACCGGGACACGATGGTTGCCGGAACTTTATGGAATTCAGTCGTGGCGAAGATGAAAACAGTGTGTGGGGGAGGCTCTTCTAGAGTTTTCAGAAGGGCATTGAAGGCTTCACGGGTAAGCATGTGAACTTCATCAATAATGATGACCTTGTACCGACTGTGGATGGGTTTATACTTGACTCCTTCACGGAGAGACCTCACCTCATCGATTCCCCGGTTCGATGCCCCGTCTATCTCGAGAACATCCACTGAACGGTCTTCGTTGATTTCTCGACAAAATTCGCATTTATTGCATGGTGTAGGTGTCGGTCCCTTCTGGCAATTGAGAGCTTTAGCCAGGACTCGAGCGGCGGTTGTTTTTCCTACGCCCCTCATACCGGAAAAAATATACGCTTGAGCGACCCTGTCGTTTTTGATAGCATTCTGAAGAGTCTGAACGATGGGTTTTTGGCCGATCATCTCCTCGAAAGTTTTAGGCCTGTACTTGCGAGCATAAATCAAATAGGTCATTTTCGATAGGTGTTTGTAGCCAGGTTAGGAAATTGAATTCCTTTTTTAAAGGATATAGTATCATAATTTACTCTTAATTCAAAAAAAATATTTTAGTTTGACTCGTAGCTTTCGTCACAAAAAATAGGAAGAAAACAGGCCCCTGAAATCCAAGAACGAGACAAACTACAGCAAGGTGTACTGGCATGAATAAACAGTCGAGTCTTCTTGAGATCCATCTTGCGGTACTGCTTTTTGGATTAGCCGGCTTATTCGGAAAATGGATTGCTCTCTCTCCTTTTATCATTGTCCTGGGGCGAGTATTTTTTGCCAGTCTGACGCTCGCTCTTATTCTCTGGCTCTCTAAACAAAGTATGAGAATCCCTCAGGGAAAAAATGCCAGCTATCTCCTCTTCCTCGGATTCATCCTCTCGGTCCATTGGGTGGCTTTCTTCCAATCCATCCAGGTATCAACAGTCGCCATCGGCCTTCTTTCCTTTTCCTCCTATCCTGTGTTCACAACCTTTCTGGAGCCTCTCTTCTTCAAAGAAAGAATCATCAAAGTCAACATCATTTTCTCGCTGTTCTGTCTTTCGGGAGTATTCCTGATCATTCCTCGCTTCAACCTGGACAATTCGACCTTTGTGGGCGTCCTCTGGGGACTGCTGGCAGGTTTGACTTTTGCCATACTCACTATCTTGAACAGAAAGTTGACTCTTCAGTTTTCGAGTATGCTCATCGCTTTTTACCAGGATTTTTTCGCAACTCTGTTTCTCCTCCCCTTCTTCTTTATCCTTGAACCTTCATTGAACACGAAAAACCTTCTTCTTCTTATCGTTCTCGGCGTGTTCTGTACTGCAGGTTCTCATACTCTCTTTATCAAAGGAATGAAACACATAAAAGCTCAAACCGCAAGCCTTATTCATTTCCTTGAGCCGGTCTACGGGATTATCTTTGCCTTTCTCTTCCTCCGAGAAATTCCTTCGTTGCGAACGATTCTTGGGGGAATCATCATCCTCGTGGGGCAGATTTTTATCATATTGAGAATCCTCAACAAAAGGAGAAAAAATGCACAAAAAGTTTGATACAGAAATATCCGTGAGACCGCATGAAGTCGATATCAACGGGCATGTCCATCAATCCGTTTACTTCGACTATGTGCTGTACGCCCGGTGGGACCAGATGAGGAGATGTTATAAGATGCCCATGGAAGAATTTTTTAAAAGAGGCCTTTCCTGGACAACCAAATCCGCCTCCATTGATTTCCATAAACCTTTATTCCTCGGAGAATCGATTGTCGTCAGGACTTGGATAGAGGAAACTGGACAAAAGAGTGTAAAAGTGCGTTTCCAAATCTTGAAAAAGGAAACGGAAAAACTGGCTACAGAAGGTGAATTCGTCTATGTCCTCATTAATGCACGAACAGGAAGACCTGAACTCATCCCTGAGGATATCGCTAAAAAATATTCCGCCTAAAAAATTGAAGCGCGCTATTTCTTAATTTTTTTCTTGACCTTCTTTTTGGTCCCTTCTTTCTTCTCTTTCTCTTTTTTCTCTACTTCTTTTTCTTTTTCGTGTCTCTTCTTTATCTGGGTTTTTTCCGTTTCATGGCTTTTCTTCAGTTGACTGGCTTTTGCTTTGTACTCTTTTTCAGCCTTAGCCTTCTCTGTTTGTGTTCGAACAGTTCTTATTTTTTCCTGTTTCTTCCGCTCGAGATCTTGCATCTCTTTTTGCTGGCTTTTCTCTATCAACTGGATCTCTCGCTTCTGAGCATCTTTCAAACTCTCTGTCTTTGTTGCAGGAGTCACTTTTTTGATCGTCCTTCCAGCCGTTGTCCTGGTCTCCGTGATTTTTGACTTGGCATCTTCTCTTCTCACAGTGTTCTTCGGCTTGGCCAACTCATTTCTCTTGATGTTCGGCTTGAACACCTCAACCGTTCCGGGCGTAACCCTGCTCTTATCGGCTTTCCGCGCATCCTTGAGAGCGTGCTTGGTGATATTCTTTTTTGTGATCCTTTGGGCTCGTTCATACCCGATTCCTTCACTGTACACTTTGTTATTCCGGATAATGATATTCGTCTGGTGGACTGTGTAATTGATTATGGTCACGTTCCGCTCATACGGAAACACATACCGGTTGAGAGAAGGATGCAGGAAATTAGGTCCATTGACAAAAACCCAGTATCTTCCAGGAATTCTAACATTGACGTTTCTGATTCCGACTCCAGGAACAAAACGGACTCCTGGCGGGAGAGGAGCCCATCCAATGTAGAAGTCGCTGTGACGCCATGTGACCCAGCACGGACCCCATACTGTTCCAGGTACCCAATACCAGCCGAGGTCTGCTTCCCAACCCCAACGTCCGTAATGAAAAGGTCCCCATCCCCAGGCAAAATGAGAACTCCAGGTCCAGCCATAGTCTGTCCAGACCCACTGACCCCGTGTGTACGGACGCCATCTGAGGGACATGCCGGAGGGAGCCCACACATACCTGTGGACAGGATGATACACCCAAACTCCATAGGGAGAAAGGGAGTCATAGAAATAGGAAACATCCAGTCCAACGGCAGGTTCGGGAACTGGCTCCACAGGATATGTCTCGACAGGTGGCGGGGCTTCTATGGGAGGAGGGAAGTAAAGCTGGCAGCTTGTTGCTAAAAATAAACCGAGAAAAATAAATAGAATGTGTTTTTTCATGATTAACCCTCGCTTACCAAGATAGTAATATGATACAAAACTTGAGCTTTTTTTTCAACCCCCCAGAACAGAGCTCTTCCCTGTCAGGCTTTTAACCTGTATTTTGACAACCGTCACCTGTTTCAAAGAGTGCTCCGAGAATTCATACTTCTTATCCGAATAATGCTCGAGTAAAATGCCTAAAGCTTTCTTCATCTCTTCAGCGTCCTTCACAAACGAGGCCGTCCCGAATCCAATAATACTTGAATACTTGATTCCCCACTCACATCCTTTTTCTCCCTCGACCAACTCTGTATCGATGTCCATCTCAAAACAAACCTTATTATTCTTTCTCAGGATTTCAATCTTTCTCCCTTCCTGAGCCGAATGAAAATACAGGCATCCGTCCTTAAATCCGAAACACACTGGAAAAACATAGGGAGAATCCCCGTCGGAAAGAGCCACGCGGCAAACAAGAGCTTTTTTGATGATTCTCTCTATCTCAGTCTTATCCTTGATCTCTCTGTCTTTTCTTCTCATCTTTTTCGTTTTATCCGTGGGGAGATGGTGTTCTGTTATTTAATCTTTTTTATGAGATTGCCACGCTCCGCTCGCAATGACCCGCATGTGAGATGTCCAGGACATGACAGCAAAAACAAAAGAACGGGATAGTGAAGCGTTTCTTATCCTGGGAAATAATTTTCTTTTCATCATGAGGAACTGATTGTGGCATGAGTTTCTCATCTAATTTGAATCCCGAATCAGAATAGAGGCTTTTTACTTGATCTTCTTGAAGATCTGTTGAATCCGCCTTAAGGCCCAGTTGAGATCCTTCTGTTTGATGATCAAAGGAGGGGCAAAGCGAATAACATGCTCATGGGTTTCTTTGCAGAGAAGCCCTTCTTCCTTCAGGGCTTCGCAAAAGCGCCTCGCACCTCCTGCCTCTGGCACTAATTCGATCCCTATGAGCAATCCTTTTCCCCTGACTTCCGCGATATGCCTGCTTTTGAGAGTCTTCAGTTTTTCCAGAAAATACTCTCCCTGTTCAGCCGAATTCTTGACCATCTCTTCTTCAACAAGGACGCTCAACGCTTCACGAGCCGCCGCGCAGGCCAGTGGATTGGCTCCAAAAGTCGATCCGTGTTCACCTGGCTTGAAAAGGCCTAAGATGGTTCGTGGAGATAGCACTGCGGATATGGCGTAGCAGCCGCCGCCCAGGGATTTTCCGATAACGAGTAGATCCGGCTTCACTCCTTCATGGTCACAACCAAGGAGCTTACCAGTCCGTCCGAGCCCAGTCTGGATCTCATCAGCAATGAACAAAATGTTGTGCTTCTCGCATATCTCTTTGGCCTTTTTCAAATAACCTTCGGGTGGAATATTAATGCCGGCTTCCGCTTGAATAGGCTCGACCAAGAAAGCCGCCGTGTTGGGATTTATCGCCGCCTCGAGCGCGTCAGGATCACCGTAGGGCACAATAACGAATCCTGGAGTGAACGGGCCAAAATCCTTCCTGTAGAGAGGCTCGGTGGATACACTCACAAGGGTTATTGTTCGTCCATGAAAATTGTCAGAACAGCCGATGATTTCAGCCCTGTCCTGCGGAATTCCCTTTTTCTGATAAGCCCATTTGCGGGCTGTCTTTATCGCTGTTTCCACTGCTTCGGCGCCGGAATTCATGGGGAGAGCCATCTCATACCCAGTTAATTCACACAGCTCTTTGGCCAGCAGCGGCCATTGGTCATTGCGAAAGGCCCGGGATGTCAGAGTCAATTTCCGGGCCTGGGCTTCTAAGGCTTTGAGGATGCGGGGATGGCAGTGGCCGTGATTGACCGCAGAATAGGCACTCAAGAAATCAAGATATTTATCCCCTTCCACATCCCAAACCCAAATGCCCTTTCCCCTTGTGATAACGATATCCAATGGATGATAATTATGGGCTCCGTATAGATCTTCCAAAACAATGAAATCTTTGGTATCCATATCCTCTCCTTTATGCTCTGCGTATTTTCAGATTTTTTTCATCAAGAAGATAATAGCGGAAGCTGTTGCAACCAATTTGAACCTCTGCTGAAATAACAGCTCAAATCAAAATCTGCCCTGTCCGTCGCGTTTATTTGTATCAGAAACATTCCCAAAAAGCAAAAGAACTGCGTTTGCTGGGAATGTCATATCAAGAAATAGCTAAAAGCCTAAATATCATTATAAAAACTGTTATAAATGCTTGTAAATAAAAAATAATAAATTAATGTTATTAAAACCTTAGATGGGGGATCACATTTTGATCACAAAAGTCCTATATTAATTGAAAATATGATTATTAATTATCTGAAAATAATAGGGATACCATATAAAAAAATCATTAGGGCGACAGATTAGAAATCCGATGCCCTTTATTTGTCTGTGACATTCTATGCATACCAGTGAATTGGCTTCATAGAGCTTGCGGATAATCTCTGCTCAGCATAGGGAAGGCATGCGCGATATTTTTAATTAATGACAACCATTTTTAACCTTTAAGAGTCTTAATGACTATAAGTACTTTACACATATAAAAAACATGTGCTTCAATTTATTTCTTAATCTTAAAAGAAGAAAGGAATGTTATATGTTTATATTCAGAACGCTCCGGTCTCTTTTCTTGTTTCTGCTGATACTCTCCTTATTTTTTTCTGTGCTGTATTCACAAGAAAATAATGGCTCAACATCTGACATGGAGAGCCAGAAACTCAACGTCTATGTGAGTGGGTTTACCGATGTTTCATTTTTAAGTAAAAAGATCGATTTCGCTCTCTTTGTTAGTGAAAAGGACTTGGCTCTGGTTGAAGTGAAAATTGAAGAAAAATCTACAGTCGACGGAAAGAAGAAATTTATTATTACCTATTCGGGTCGAAAAGGGCTTGATGGGATCAGTGATGAATTGAGTCACGTTCCACAGCCGGGAGAAACCGAGGAGAATACAAAACAAACTCTAGCGACAATCCTGGAAGCTGGATTAATAAAATATGCGGCACATACACCTGTTGGTGAAAACATCTCGATCCAATACTCCCATACCAAAGAACAGGTTGCAGCTGTTAAAGATAAATGGAATTACTGGCTTTTCAGTTTGAATTTTCATTTTGGTCTAAACAGAGAAAAATCCCTGAAAGGTCACAATCTCAGCGGAGGATTTACTGCGCGAAGAATTACCGATGAATGGAAAATGAGAGCGAATGTGCATACCCACTATAGTGAAAACAATTTTGAGATGGAAGAGATCGGTCTATCGTACAAGGATATTACCCGGGATTACAATTTTGACGGACTGCTCGTAAAGAGCTTGGGTGACCACTGGTCCATAGGTGCTTTCTGTCAAGCAAACCAGTACACATATTACAATAATAAGTTTTCACTCGAGCTAGCACCGGCGGTTGAATACAGTATTTTTCCCTATATCGAATCTGAAAAAAGGTCTATTACCTTCTTATACAGGCTGGGATATGTTTACAGAAATTACTGGGAAGAGACTATATACGGAAAAATGGATGAGGGACTGATCCAGACCTCCTTAACGGCTGATGTGGAAATTATTAAAACATGGGGCAGCATAGAATCCTCTCTTACAGGATCTGTATACCTGAAAGATCTGAAAGATTTTGCCAAGAACAGGTTAACATGGCATTTTGAAATTGACGTTCGGGTATTTAAACGGTTGACATTTGATATTGAATGGCGGGTTTCAATGATCCATGACCAGATATTTTTAGCTAGAGAAGGAGCATCATTGGAAGAAGTCTTGCTGCGCAGAAAACGGCTCGAAACCCGCTGGGATTATAGTCTTGAATTTGGGTTCGGCTATTCATTCGGCTCACTGAGAAGCAAAGTGACCAATCCCATTTTTGGGAATTAAATGCCAAAGGAAACAACAATGACATTACATAAAAAGAGTATTAAAAACATCATCCTGTTGAATTTTTTTCAGCGCCTCAGTTTTAGGAACAATCCGGGGAAAGTCTTTCATAAGGTCAATTGTGCTGTATGGTTTTTGGTGCTGCTTTTAAGTGTACAATTGCCCTCACCGTGCCAGGAACAGATGAAAGACAAAACAGAGGAAGATGTACAGAAAAAGGCGCTTAAAGTTTTTGTCGAAGGCGGTATCAGCCGGGATTATATGAAAAGAGAAATCCGGTTTATAAACTATGTGAGGGACCCTCGAATGGCCGATGTCTATATTCTTATTACAGGCCAGTCAACCGGAAGCGGGGGGACTGAATATTTGATATCTTACCAGGGACAGAATAACTACAAAGGAATAGACGACACTTTGAAATTTATTAGAAACAGGACCGATACGTATGAAATATACAGACGCGGGCTGATAAAGGTCATCAAACAGGGATTGATGAGGTATGTTGCCACGACTCCCACAATAAGTGAAATATCCTTTTTGTATAAACCTTCTGAAAGAAAAATAATCCCTGAAATTGATAAATGGAAAAAGTGGGTCTTCAGCATAGGATTTGATGCTGAGATTGACGTAGAAGAGAGCGAAAAAGGATATGATTTTGGTATAAGATTATCAGCCAGCAAGATTACTGAGAAATGGAAGTTTACTTCGTATTTCAGCTTTGATTATGATGAAAACAGGTACGAATATGAAGAGAATACAATAAAGGATATCCGGAGAAGACTGCGTGCTAGAAGCATGCTAGCGAGAAAAATGGGAGAGCACTGGGCAATCGGTGTAAATGGGAATATAAACAAAGATGTGCGGTACAATAACAAATTGTCGGTAGAATTATCTCCTACAATTGAATATAACCTTTACCCGTATTCGGAATTTTCCAGAAGACAATTTCCGATTCGTATCGGTATCAGTTTAAATCATAATGATTACTACGAAGAAACCATTTATAACAAGACATCGGAATTCCTGAGCAAAATGTATATGTCTGCCGCCAATGTCATTCGGGGAAAATGGGGTAATGTTATAAATGTAATAAGCGGATCGTTTTATATCCAGGATTTTAGTAAAAACAATTTTGAGTGGGTGAATATTTTCGATTTCAGGTTGTTCAAAGGATTTTCAATAAATGCGCTTACAGTCGTCAATTTAATACACAACCAAATATATCTAAAAAAAGGAGACCTGACTGTCGAAGAAGTCCTTTTAAAACGCACACGACTTGAGACCAGGTACAGTTATTTTATATCTTTCGGATTCAGATATTCATTCGGGTCAAAGTATCAGAATATTGTGAATCCAAGGTTTGGATATTAAACCTGAATTATTTATAATCTGTTGTGAATTAAATTTGACTAATATTTTTCTTCCAACGATCCATAATCCTCTCCAACCAATATTTTTAGACTCTACTTTTTCAATATCCTGAAAAGAGATAAAAAATGAACAATATTTATCAACCAAAAAAGCGAAAACCTCGGCTTATTGATCTCGTTAGTCAGGAAATTCAAACCCTCGCACTTTTGGACGATAAATACAAAGGTTCAAATTGATTGCTCTGGCGGAGAGGGTGGGATTCGAACCCACGGTACGGCATCTAGCCGCACACACGCTTTCCAAGCGTGCTCCTTAAGCCACTCGGACACCTCTCCACTCCTGCCTCTGCATCCGATGCGTAAAGATAGAGAATGATTAAATTATCAAAAAAAGCCTGCCAGCGCAAGATAGCAAAAAGGGGACGTTCCCCAAAATAGGAAAAGGGGACAGGCCCCTTTTTTTAAAAGAATATGGGGTCAGGCCTTGTCAGGATCGATGCGACAGGACTAGAATCACGCTCAAAGTTTCACATCCAGATAAGACCTGATCCGAAGGGACAGTCCCGAAAAAAGGGGCCTGTCCTTTTTTTCTACTTTTGATAAATATTGATGATATCTTTTAAAAGTGCAGCTCCTGTTCCTTTGGGGTCTGATCTTCCCCCTAGAACAGTTATTGAATTCATCGTGTCTGTGAAAAAAACGATGCCTTTGTTTGTCCCATCCACACCAAAAAGAGGATGGGAGTTATCAATGACAGTCAAAACCACTTCCAGCTGATACTCTCCGGCTTTTCTCCACAGTTTACCTAACAATTTCAGAGCCTTGTCTTTTGCTCTCCCTTGATTCAGGAGCTTGGGTGGAATCGACTCGATTCCCTGTATTCTCACATCCTCCAAAGAGAAATTTGTTTTCAGGACTGCATTCGTTATTATTAAAATCTTCGAAGCCGTATCCCATCCGCTGACATCGAGTGATGGATCGGTCTCGGCGATTCCTTTGGCTTGGGCCTCCGCCAGCGCCTTATCGTAGTTCGCTCCCTCTTTGATCCGTGTCAAGATGTGGTTTGTTGTTCCGTTGAGGATTCCTTCTATCCTGGATATCTCAGTCCCCGCCAAAGAAAAGAGAGCCACATCCGCAGTCGGTAGCGCCGCCGCCGTAGCTCCGCTGAATTTTAATTCCACATGACTTTTTCTGGCTTTCTCGAACAGCCCTTGAAAATCGACAACAAGGGGACTCTTGTTGGCTGTGACGACATGCCATCCACGTTCCAATGCATCTCGGATATGACTGAGGCCTGGCTCCCCGCTTTTGCTGCCAAAAGGAGTGCATTCGACAAGCACCCCTGGCTCGAGAGATTCGAGCACTGATGTGAGTGTCAGATCTGGCTTCCAATCAGGACTTTTCTGAGAAGAAGTCGAATACTCAAGAATCTTGTCAATCTCCATGGGCTGAGAAGAAAAAAATGCACCCGAGCTTCTAAACACTGAGAGTACACGGAGGTCCAAACCATAATGCGTCCGGCACAATTCACTTTTCTCTTTCAACACTCGAAGAAACGCCTGGCCAACGTTCCCGAATCCCATTAGGACGATGTTGATTACTTTTGTGTCTTTATCCATTTTTCAATCTGTGAAATTGAGGACGTTCCCTTTAAAAAAGGGGCCTATCCCCTTTTTCTACAAGCTAAGGTGGTACCTTGGGGAACGTCCCCAAACCGTTATTTAATTTTTTTGGCTGTGAATACTCCGTTGGGCTGAGTGATTTTGGCTTCTGTGACTTTCCCGGATTCATCCATGATGAATTCAATGCTGAAGCCGGAGAGCGTCTTGAAATTGAATGTCGTGCCTTTGTAAGGCACCAGTTCATATTCTGGCTGGCCGGGAACAAAGAGATAGAGAGTCTTTTCCCCTTTCAGAAAAACAGTTGATTTCTCTTCTCCGATCACATACTCTCCAGTGAATTTCTCGAGGAAGCTTTTCTCCATCATGGCCTTCTCGGGCATCTTGGTAAACACAATCGGCTCAACAGCGTCTTCAAGTTGGACGGAGAGACTTCTGATGTTGCCTTTAAGATCAGTAAAAAAGGAAACTTTAAGGGCTTCATCCATCATCTCATTATTGATCTCGAAGACATCATAATGGTAGTGACTCGCGGTGTAAGGGATAGAATTGTACTCGGCATTCATCTGGTCATTTTTTATCACAAAAGAGATCACGCCATAACCGGGATGCTCATAGTCTCCAGCGTAATCCTCCAGGGGATGAGACGGCTTGGTGTTCAATTTGCGGTCTTTGTCCTTCTCCTTTTTTGCTTTCTCGTCCTCTTTTTCTCCTTCCTCAACCTGCTTCTTGATCCGGCTGTTCCAATCGACTTCATCGAGCCCGAGCAAACGGTCAGCCACATTATTAGAAATGATGGATGGGAGGACAGTGCCACTCCTATTGGTGAGGATGACCATTCCGATATTATCTCTGGGTAGAAGGACAACTTGGGCCGTGAATCCGTCGATGCCTCCGCCATGAGAAAGCCTGAGATGCCCTCTATATGAGGTGATTCCCCAGCCCATCCCATACATCGAGTAGAACGACTCATCATATCTATAGGATTTGGAACTGATCATTTGGGGAGAATGTATTTCCTTTAAGCTTGATTCAGAGACGACCTGTTGGTCGCCAATTTTTCCTTTGCTGAGATTGAGCAGAATCCAGTTCGCCATATCTGTGACATTGGAATTGATCGAGCCCGCAGGACCGACAGTATCGATGTTCCGGAACGGAATCTGTATGATCTTGTTATCCTTTTCCCTGTAAGGAAGAGCAAAATCCAAAGCTTTCTGGGAATCATTGACTGAAAAATTGCTGTTGGTCATGCCCAACGGCATAAAAATACGGTTCCGGACAAATCTCTCCCAGCTCGTTCCTGCAATCTGGCCAACCAGGTAGCCGGCAGTCATGAACATCAAGTTCTGGTACTGGTAGGTGGTCCGGAAATCCTTGCTCGGCTCAAGATACTGCAGACGGTCGAAGAGTTCCTTTCGAGAGGCAGAGGAGTTGTACCACATCGAATCATGACGGGGTAGCCCGGACCGATGGCAGACCAGATCCCTGGGAGTCATCCTCTCTGTAGCGAACGAATCTTTGAGTTTAAACGTGGGAAGATATTCTCTTAGAGGCCTGTCCCATTCCAACTGTCCCTCATCTACCAGCATCCCCATCGTTACAGCCGTAAAGGCTTTTGTGCATGATCCGATGGCAAAGAGTGTCTGCGGTGTGACCGGCAAGTTTTGTTCGACGTCCCGGGAGCCAAATCCTTTGGAATAAATGAGCCTTCCATCCTGGATTACAGAAAGCGCCAGTCCAGGAACATTCCACTCCTCCATCCTTTCTGTGATGAATTTATCGAGACCCTTCAAATAGGCTTCTGGGGTTTTCTTCTTGGCTGAAAGGGGCGTGAACAGAAAGGACAGAATAATTAAAAAACAAAGAGTTCTGACAATTCTTTTTCTCATTCTCAATCCTCCTCTCAAGAGATATTTTCTTTAAACAATAGACGATAAATGGCTATTCCCGAATGGCTATAAAATTTAACTCTTTTCATCAATCCAGTCAACACAAAATCAGTCCGGCCTCCTGTATAAACAGAATTTAGTTTACTCCAAATAAATTACAAAAATGTGCCATAACACACTCTGTGACAACCTTCCACATTTTTTACTTTTCTATCAGACTGATTGCGAAAAAATCCAAAAAAAGATAAATTAGGAAAAGCTTCCCGAGTGACAAATGTTCAATGGGTGAAGATGAATAATACCCTGACTAATCGGAGGATTCCAATGCAAAAGAAATGTCTTTTTATCTCTTTTATTCTCTTTCTTCTCTTCTCAATCTCCTGTGGGACAGGCACGTTCAGCAATAAATCGATAACCACAGGAACCCTTTTCGAAGAGATGATTGATATGGTTAATCTGACTTATTTCCCCTCTCCATCTTATCGAACAGTGCAGTACTCCTCATTTGACCGCCGCAGCAACCTGCCAGGGGGTCCAGACTGGTTTGCCAATTCAGATGGATTCGGCAAAGAACCCATTCCCAACTTTGAAGAAGTCATCAAGGAACCGAATGAAGAGGGCATCGGAGAATACCTGATCGCAGATATCAAGGGGCCTGGCGCGATTGTGCGTTTATGGAGCGCCGCCATTTCAGGAACCATCCAGCTTTTTATCGACGGGAACTCCTCCCCGTTGTTTGAAGGCCCCGCGATTGATTTTTTCCACCGTCTCTATGACAGTTTCGCTCAAGCCGAAAATCTGAATGGAGATCTCCTTGAAAAAACTATCTACCAGCGCGATTCCACCTATGCGCCCATTCCTTTTGCCAAGAGAATGCGGCTGGTCTGGATCGGTGACCTGCAGACTATCCATTTTTATCAAGTTGGGGTGCGTTTGTACGAGCAAGGAACAAAGGTTACCTCCTTTTCCCTAGGAGACCTGATTTTGT
The DNA here is from genome assembly GCA_964346585.1 of uncultured Eubacteriales bacterium. Classification (GTDB taxonomy): domain Bacteria; phylum Acidobacteriota; class Aminicenantia; order Aminicenantales; family Aminicenantaceae; genus SOIA01. The sequence goes on from CAYFVQ010000172.1 coordinate 17,649, forward strand.
ATAAGGATGTGATTGAGCGAGTTATGACAGCACTTTCTGATCCTGACAAACATCTGGAACTTCATTCAAATGAATCCGCTATCCCTTTTCGATCCACCCTGAATTCCTCTCAGCAGCTCGAAATTCTCTCTCTTAAAGGCCCCCGAGCCATAGAAACCTTCACCATAAAAGTCAGGGCCAGAGATATGGACAAAGCTCTCCGCCAGACAGTTCTCCATATCCTCTGTGATGACCATCCCTGGGGACAGGTCCAGGCACCCATCGGTGACTTTTTCGGAGCCGCTCCGGGAATCAATCCCTATCAATCCCTTCCGTTCACCGTCCAGCCCGATGGCACAATGATTTGCCGGTATGTCATGCCATTCCAAAAATCATGCAAGATAAGGATCGAAAACCTGAGTGATCAGCCCGTTCGCGTAGAAGGTTCCACATTGCTCATGGATTACAATTGGGATGAAAATCGTTCCATGCATTTCCGTGCCCGATGGCGTGTCAACCACAGCCTGATTGCCTCAAACGAAGCGGTCCAGGACCTTCCCTTTCTGATTGCCCATGGACAAGGACTTTATGTCGGAACAACTTCCTATCTTCTCAATCCCAACAATGTGCCCACTCCTTATGGAAGCTGGTGGGGAGAAGGCGATGAAAAAATCTTTATAGACGATGATACAATCCCTTCTACTTTTGGCACGGGTTCTGAAGATTACTACAACTATTCGTGGTCCTCTCCGGATATATTTACCTTTCCCTACTGCGGACAGCCGCGCAATGATGGGCCAGGAAACAGAGGGTTTGTGACCAATTTCCGCTGGCATATTCTGGACCCCCTTCCCTTCCAGAAAACTATCCGTTTTTTCATGGAACTGAAAAGCCATGAACGCACCCCGGAACTTTCCTATTCTCGAATCGGCTATCACTACGCACGACCTGGCTTGACAGACGATCATCTGGCAATCATGCCCGAAGACCTCCGCCACCTTGAGCTACCTGAAAACTGGAAGCCAGCAGCCAGGATGGGGGCTCGGAATTCTGTTTTTTACGATGCAGAGGAAATCGTCCAAAGCTGGCTGAGAACTGGATATGAAAGAGGAAGATTATGGGCCGGGGGAAAACTGGTTGTCTGGAACCCTCGAGAGGTCGGAGAGAGACAAACCTTTACATTCAGGATCAACAAGAAAGGGAGAAAGCGAATCCATTTTGCCGCAGCCCTGACGCCAGAATCAGGCAAATTATCTGTTCTGGTGGATAATAAACCGACACCTTTGGCCAATGAGCAGGAAATTGTTGACCTCTACCGACCCTATCGCACTCTTCTTCGAAATTTCACTCTACCGCCCATGGAACTTGAACCTGGATTGCACAGATTAACCCTAAAATTCGAAGGAGCAGACCGGCAAGTGGAAAAACCTGGAATCGGGATTGATTTCATCTGGATTCAAAATGTCGACCAGTAAGCACTTTTTATATTAAAAATTCAAGAATCGGAACTCACTTCTGCAAACGAACAAAACTGCAACCAGTTCGAACTGTTGCTAGAACAAAATCCACCATCAAAATCTGTCCTGCCCATCGATTTCATTTATGGCAAGCCCTGAGTGTTTATTTCCGTTGGAGCGTGGAAAGATATTGCACATAGGCTTGACGAACACGTCCAGCAGTCGCGTCACCGCGATGGACGTAGAGCCGGTAGCGGAGAGTGACTGGCTTGCCTGGTTGAAGTTCCACGGACTCGAGCCCTGGCCAGGAGGCATTGAGGATACCTGCATAGCTGTTGCGGATAAGCCAGGTAGTCGGATAGCCGGGATGATCGGGTGAGACAAAGATAGCAACACCAAGCTCTTCGGTCGACATATCCGCCCAGTGGAAGGACACATTGGTTGAGTCTTTCTTCAACAAGCCCTGGTCCGTGGTTAACGCAGAACCTTTAAACATCGGGGCGCCTCTGACGCACAATCCACCATAGCCTTTTTTCTGGTCTTGGGCCCCTTGCAGCTCGAGCGGTCCACCCACGGCCTGAATTTTGAGCTCCAAATCAATTGTCCGGCCAATATCATTCGCCGGGTGCACATGCAAGCGAACAGTCTCTTTAGCCACAACCTCTTTGCTATCCAACTTCCAGACATTCTCGACAATGAGCGTGGCTACGTCTTTCTCAACCTTGCGCTCCAGCCAGCGGACGAAATGCTGCCTCAGGGAGGGAGTGACGGAGTGCCAGGTCTGGGTGTCCTGACCGCGTGTCTTGACGACCGGCCAAGTCCAGAACACGCCATGGTGATGCAGATGGTCTTTGGGGAAATTATCGGTGAGTATCTTGCCGTCCAGAGAAAAAAGCGGATGGATGAAGCATGAGCGCGTGTGTCTCGAGTCCCAACCTTCCTGGAGCTGGTCTCCAAAGCAGTATGTTAAAACATCAGCCTGGCCGTCTATAATCGTCAGAGTTCCCTTCTCTGAATCTTCGATAAGCTTCATCTGCGACAAAGCGGTTGTAAAGATAAAGCTGATTGCTAGAATCGCGATGCCCGTAAGCTTCATCGTTAGACTCCAATCAAGCGAGTTCGGTTTCTAACCAATTTATCACCGCCGCTTTGTTTCATTAGTTCGACAACCTTGTCTTCATCGACATCGATGCCCAAACCCGGGCCCTCGGGTACATGGGCGAGACCATTCTCGATGCGCAATGGTTTTTTCAGGACATCGGCTGTGAGAAACTGTGGGCCGTTGAGCGCAGCCGGTTTTGTCAAACCGTAGGCCCCATAAAGACCGAGCGTTGCAGCGAGCGATATGTCCGGGTCAGTCAGGCCGCTGCCCAGCCAGATAAGTTCGTGTTCCAGACAGAGCTCGATCTGGCGCTTGTTGGACATTAGCCCCCCGCAGCGCGCGGGTTTCATGGCCACGCCGTCAAGCATGCCGAGTTTAATGAATTCCTCAAGGTCAATGGGTGAGACCACGCCTTCGTCCATCAGGATAGGAAGAGCGCCCTGTTTTTTGAGGGCCTGGTATCCGCTGATGCGGTTGGGCCGGAGTGGCGCTTCGAGCACATCCACACCCTCATCGGCCAGCTTGGGAGCTGCCCGCAACGCTGTATCTGGTTCATAGCCGCCGTTGGCGTCAGCCCAGAGGAATGTTTCCGGAGCCAGACGCCGGACCTCCCGCGCCAGTGCAACGTCAAAGTCCGGATCAGGGGCCACCTTAATATTGAAGTGCTGGTAACCACGTTTTTGACCTTCATCCATGACGTGTCCGACATCATCGATTTTGGTCACGTTAACTGTCCAACTGAGAGTGATCGGTCCTCCGGTCGGCATACCCCACATCTGTGCCAGTGACTTGCCCTGTAGTTTACCGCTCAAGTCGTGGAGCGCCAAGTCGATTCCGGAACGGCTGATGGGCATGCCAATCGTAAATCCTGGGGCAATCGCTTTACTCATTTCATCATGGGCGCCTTTGATATCCGTCGGGTCGCGTCCGATCAATACGGGCACATAATAATCCCGCAACACCACGGTCGCTGTTTCCAGCGTTTCATAGCTCCACTTGGCAATCGGCAGCGCTTGGCCCCAGCCGACTGTTCCGTCGTCCGCAGTGATCTTCACGAGAACTGCGGCGCGACCGGCTGAACCATGCGGCCCTGTGAAGAACTTGAAATAACCGGTCATCGGATAGCGCACGGGATAGAGGTCGATGCGGTCAATCTTGACCATTGACTTCCTCCCGGCAAACACCGAGGGTGGAAGGCCTAGCGCAGCGGTGGCGAAGGATAGTGCACAGAGAAATTCTCGCCGTTTCATCACTTCCATCTGCCTTTTATGTATTGCTGATATCGTTTAGCCACTCGACCGGTCTTCACATTGCCTTTGTGGACGAGAATGCCCACGCGCTGACTGATTGATTCACCCTTCTTCAGTGTGAATGATTTTCCACTCTGGCCATCCGGGCGTCGCGGCCCAAAACAGCCGTACTCGCGCGTCAGCCAGCGATGCTCCTGGCCGTCTGGCCACTGGAATATCGTAACTCCTTCTCTTGTCCCTTCGACTGCATTGGAATAATCCATCCAGCGAGCGACTTTCATGTTCGTGGCTTCCTGTCCTGAAGCACCGTTGTCAGAAGTGATGGTCCCGCCATTCTCACCGCTGAATATTGTGTGGAGCCGGAGGTATGGCCAGGCATAATGCACATCGTCGCTGACAAACTCCACATCGCCAAAGGCGGCTGTCAGTACGAAGGTCATGTCGAGCAGATATTCTCCCTTACCCAACGCATGGACCACCAGATGCCGCTGCTCCTCCAGCACCGGAGTGTTGCCGTCCATCTTCCACAGCAGTTCTATCTCGATCACAGCCCGGCTGCCTTCTGCCTCACACTGGTCGAAGCCGATATGGCGGATATGGTCACGGAACGGCGGCCCGTACGCGTTTTGACCTATCTTCTGGCCGGAGTAGAGCGCGTTGTATGTGCTGACTTCTCTTCCTTTGTTCAACCGGACAGTGTCGGCAAACCAGAATGCCCGGTGATGAGGATAGGGCTCGGTCTGCTGCACCAGCATGTTCTTTCCGGAAGGGCTGTTCATCGGAAAATAGTGAGGGAGGTCGAGCCAGGGAATGTACTGGTAGACTAAAATCTCCTGGCCGCCGATGAGAATATGAAGCCGGCCGGATTCATCATCCCGGCGAAGTTCGATCTCTGGCTGGTTAGCCAGAGAACCTGTGGCCAGCATCACACACAGCCAGATAGACAATACGATTCGACCCATCATCAAAATCTTTTCCTGTTTATATTTTCCACGGTTTGCGGTGCGGATAGTCTAGCCAACGGTTGGCCTCGTCGTCATTTATGAAACGCTCAGCCTTAGGGTCCCACCGCAACTTACGGCCCAGCTTCATAGCGATGTGGGTTATCACGCAGATGGAGTTCGAGCGGTGTCCCGCTTCCACCGGTGCCACAGGGTCTTTCCGGCTACGCATGCACTCCAGGAAGTCCTTCATGTGGTTGGTACTGCGGTAGAGTTTGATCTCATCTTCGCGGATTTTCTCTCGGAGGAGCTCACGGTCAGAGGGTTCTATCGCTCCGCGCCGGACGAATACAAAACCCCGGTCGCCCTCGAATCGGACTCCTGCCGGATTACCAGTCTCTATGATCAAACGGACACCGTTCGCATACATTCCCTCAGCTCGAAAGGTGGTGTGGACGTTGAACAGGCCCCGGTCTGGAAACTCTGCCTTCGCCTCAATCTCGACCGGACCGGTATCGTCCGTGCCGTTCCCCCACTGGGCAGTATCGTTCATATGGGAACCCCAACCGGTGATCATGCCCCGGCAGTACTCTTCGACCTGCAGCCATCCAGGCCGGCTGTAGCTTCTCTGCGGATGCACTCGGTCCTCGGTGAACGTTGCTTGAGGCTTTGGACCCAGCCAGAAGTCATAATCGAGGTTTTTCGGAACAGGCATTGGCTCCGCGTTGCCGGTGCCCTGATCTTGAGGCAGCCAGACATGGATGGTGTGAAGCTTTCCGATACGCTGGTTGCGGGTCATCTCGCAGGCCATCAGGAAATACGTGGAGGACCTCTGCTGGGAGCCCACCTGGAGGATTCGCTTGTTTTTTCGCACGGCTTTAACCAGCTTCCGGCCTTCAGTGATCGAGTATGTCAGTGGTTTTTCCAGGTAGATGTCCTTTTTGGCTTGAGCAGCAGCGACGGCCATCGGAGCATGCCAATGGTCAGGCGTAACGATCAGGACGCCATCGATGTCCTTCCGAGCCAGCAGTTCGCGGAAATCGCGATAGGCCGCGCAGCTATTAGTATAATCCATGCCCAACTCCATGGAATAGATCTTATCCACCATCCATTGAGCATCCTCCATGCGATGGGCGTCGACATCGCACACAGCAACGACTCGTGCCCCCACCTCCAGGCCGCGGTAGATTAATTCCTGCATGTCGCCCTGGCCTTGTCGACCGACACCAATGCATCCCATCAGCATCGTGTTACTCGGGACCTTCTGACCGAATACGGTGGATGGAACAATAGCCGGCGCTAAAACAGACGCAGCAGCAGCCTTGAGAAATTCGCGCCGAGAGATGATCTTATTATTTTTTTGTTGAGACATGATTCCTCCAGTAAACCTGATAATAACTTTTTATAAGCCAGTTAGGCGGATTTACCCTCATCGCTTTCAGTTTGAACCCGTGATTATAGCAAGACAAAATTATCATGATAAAAAAGATGTTGTCAATGTCAGAGAAGGAGATTAAAGACGAAATTTCTCTGTCAAATCGTTGACAGGAAGGAGAGCAAGGTGATATGTTTGCCCTCGAAATGAATGCGCAGAAACTTGCGCAGAAAGGGGATTTCATATGGTAAAAAGAACTGTTTTAATGGCTATAATGATGAGTTTAGTCCTGCCTATTTGTTTGGCTGTCCGGCCTTCTGGACGGGACTTTCCTGCAGTCTTGAGTATGCGGGACAGGGCTGACTTTGTCTTCCGAATCACCGAAAAACGCCTCGAGCAGCTCCTTCCTCGATTCATGCGGCAAACCGGTTTCGATATGTGGATCATCACCTGCAACGAGGACAACCACGATCCTGTCTTTAACACGATGATCCCGTATAAGAATTGGTGCCCAATCACCCAGATCATCGTTTTTTTCGACCGTGGACCTGAAAAAGGCATCGAGAGGCTAAATATCTCCCGAACAAACTTGATGGGGCTCTACAAGAATGTCTGGGATGCCGCCACTTGGGATAGACAGAAGAAAGAGAGTCAGTGGGAATGCCTGGGGAGGATTGTCCGGGAGCGCGATCCCCAAAAAATCGGTATCAACGAAGGAGAAATCCAATGGGCTGCCGGTGGCCTGACCGTCGTCCTGAAGAATAGGCTCATCGAAGCGATTGGGCCAAAATACACAGCCCGCCTCGAGTCGGCCGAACCTCTGACAACACTGTGGTGTGAGACCTTGTTGGACGAAGAAATAGATGTCATGGAACAGGCCGTTGCGCTTTCTCATGCCATCATTGCTGAGACTTTTTCAACTAGAGTCATCACCCCAGGACAGTCGACAACCGATGATCTCCGGTTTCATTATTGGCAGAGGGTGGCCGATTTCGGCCTGGATCTTGCTTTCTACCCCTTCTTCTCCATCCGTGGCAGACAAGAAAAAGACATTGAAAAATACGGCAAAGATGATAAAGTCATCCGGCCCGGGGACTTGATCCACTGCGATGTCGGATTGAAGTACATGCACTACAACACCGACCACCAGGAATGGGCCTATATCCTGCGGATCGGAGAAATCGATGCCCCAGAAACATTCAAAAAGATCATGGCTGAAGGCAACAGGCTTCAGGACATCTATTGCAGTGAATTTAGAGCCGGCCTCACCGGCAATGAGCTTTTAACCAACATTCTCAGAAAAGCCAAAAAACAGGATATTCCTCAACCCCGAGTTTATTCTCATTCTCTCGGCTATTTTCTCCACGAGCCGGGCCCCCTGATCGGCCTGCCGTGGGAGCAAGTCAACAACCCGGGAAGAGGAGATGTGAAGCTCGTCCCCAACAGCTGCTTTACTGCTGAATTGAGTGTGACCATGTCCGTTCCGGAATGGGGAGGGAAAGACCTGCGTCTCTCCCTCGAACAAGATATCGTCTTTACTCGGGACAGTGTCGTTTTTTTGGATGGACGGCAGACACAATTTCATCTCGTTAAGTAGCCAGAAGCGAATAACTCAATACGCTCTTTAAGGAATTTTTTAAATCAGCTGAGAAGGAATTAACTTTTTGATTCTCTTCCGTTTAGCGTTGGTTAATGGTTAGGTAGCATTCAGGGATGTCCTTGCTCCAGTCAGATTTTTCACGCCATTCCCTCGTCAACCTTCTCGGCCCTGCGGAACTCCGCGTGTTCATCAAATCTAACGCCCGGATATTTCCTAATCATACTTAGCCCCGCCCGATGTATTCTGTCGTGTTCAAACAGTCCTCGGGCCCGACTCCGTCGGGTTCCTTCGAGATTGACTTGGGAAGGCTAAATCTTCCGATGCCGCTTCATCCATCTCTGAATGCTCTTCTAAACTGAATCTTATCCACACAAAACAGAAGAGAGCCTACTTTTTTAATCTGGCCAGTAGCCGAGAACGGAGAGAACCTTAATCACTGCGCCCGCAGCCACAACCAGAATGGCTATAACGAGAATGATATTCCAAGCCGTTCCCTTAATTCCCCGGTTGACTTCATCCCCAAGATAATTCTTCTTATTCTGGAGAATAAAAAAACAGATATAAGCGATGGGCATCATGACAAGGTTGAACGATGAGGCGATGACCGGCAGCCAGAGCGGCACACTGGTGAAGGCTCCAAGGATACCGATGTTGGCCAGCATGGTGCTGGCTCGATACGCCCAGCCGTGGTACTCGAAGCGAAACATTTCACTCAAGACGAACCCGCAGATGAGCATCTCGATGATGAGAGTCGTGAGGCACATGCTCAGAATCCCGAAGGAGAAGATCAGACGTCCGAAAGTGAGTCCCACAAGCGGTTCAAGGGCATGGGCCGCATCGAGTGGTCCCTGGACTGTGATTCCCTGGACATGCAGAGTGTTGGCGCAGGCGATAGTGACGAAACCGGTAGCAAGAATAAATGGGACAAACATCGAAGTGCCCAGGTCAAAATTCTTCAGTCCGTGGTGTTCTTTGCCCCAGCCGCGGGCCAACAGAGTGTAAGGATAAAGAAAAGTCATGTTGACACCGACGGCTGCACCTAATTGCCCAAGAACTATGGTGATGCCCTCACGGCTCCGCGGAATATGAAAAGAGAAAAAATCCTTGATCATCTCAATCCAGTCTACTCCGGTCTTGATGACCACGAGAAAAAAAGAGAGAACCATGAGCATCAGCATGTATTTGAGGGTTCGCTCGAACACACGGATAGCCTTCCGGCTGCCGCGGCCGTAGCTCCAGCAGATTGTTGTGGCGAACACCAGTAGTGCCAAGGCAAGTATCCCCTTGGGCATATTGATGCCGATGACTTTAAAAATGTCTTTAAAGAACGCGGTTCCGAGGGAGTATTGCGGGAACTGCCAGACAATAGAGGCCAGCAGAACATTTAATCCCCAGAGAAGCGCCAGGCTGGGATGGAGCCTTTTCCAGAAGACATCATAAGGCCGAGCGCGGGTGATGAGGAGCTGGTGGCCTATGGCAGCGAACATCATCACTCCCAGGAACATGGCCACAGGCTGCACCCAGAGCAGCTTGTAGCCGTAGACAGCCCCGGCAAATATGGCTGAGCTGGCAGAGCCAGCGCCGAGTGTGACAGCACTCTGGATCCAGCCAGGACCGGAAAGTCCCCAGTAGCCTCCCCATCGCTTCCAGAAATGCGGCCGGGCATTGATCTCTTTCAGGCTCTTCTTTTCCTGTTCCAGCGCTTCGGGATCTCGGGCTTCGACCATGGGCAGGCCACGCCGAAGGTCATCTTTTTGAAAAGATTCTTTTTTGTCGATGCTATTCACCTTTATCTGGGGGTAAGGCAGAACAATTCAAGCCAACTCGTTCACCATCTCGATCTCTTTAAACCGACAGAAATATCCCAGCTCCTTTGTGATATCTCCATAGCATGTCTGCCGATGTAGTCCGCTCTTCCAATTTCTCCACAGACTCGTCACATCACCGTCGACCTTGACTGTGATCTTCGTCCGGCATCCTCTGTCGTCTTGGAGGGAGACTGGAGTATCCACGATCTCACCTGTGAAATACCGGAGGACATCTGTCCCGATCAATATCGCTTGCGTGACTTTCTGTCCGAGACGCATCTGTACCTGAGGAACTACTCCCTCCTGGCGCTCCATGACTGTTCGCAGCTTATACGAAGCGGATGGTTTGTCAGGTCCATCCATCTTTGGAGTCCCCATGCAGTGGGCCAGGATAATGTTATTCTGAGACTCATCAACAGTCGGGTCGCTGATGAATCCTGGTTTTCCCACCAGCCCTTGAAACAGGATGTGAGTCATGGCGGAACGGAGATCAGATTCACAGATACCGCCCAAGCCCATGTCGTTCAACCTGGCAAATCCCAAACAGGGATAAGCGGGCAGCTTTATGGTCTTGTCCCACATGGTCCCGTAGCAATCCACAGTCATCACGGTGGCCTCTTCTTCATCCATCAATTTCTCAAAAGCCAAAGCCAATTTGCACGATTTGAATATGTCCTCGCTCGAGGGTTCCACGACTCGCTCGGCGTTTTTTATCCAGCGTCCCGCTTCAGCCTTGGCTTCACCGTCTCTTACATTAATATAGATATCGAGTATTCGCTCGAGTTCAATCTGTTTGATCTCTGTTCCGAATTTCCCTTTGACATCTGTAGAGTATTCAGAAAATGACCGTGTCGTTAGGTTGAGGATCTTGGCCTCTCTCAAATTATGTATGGCCCGGAAGGGCCTTATGGCGACCGCCAGTTGCCGGAGGTCACTTGTGAGGATACAATCCATCTTGGCTCCGAGAGGTTGCTGGCGCAGGTCTCCAAAGCCGACCCATCCATGTCCGGAATAGGGAATGGCAAAGACCATCGTTGGTAGACCGACACTGAGAATCTCATTCAGGATAGGCCGGATGCCGATGTTGAAATGAATGGCCAGGATTCCGTCTATATTTTTGAGGCTGTCTTTGATCCTCCCGACCTGTTCAGGAGAAGTGACAAGCTCATCGACAACAAAATCCACATCGGATAGTTCATCCTTTAATTTGGCAAACTCGGATTCATAAAACCGGATTTCCTTCTGAAAATCCAGGTTCGGCTTGGGCCAGAGGCCGTGGGAAGTGCCCATGTAAAGCCTGGCCACCTTGACTTTTGTTTTTCTGCAGCCAGGGCTGATCAGCCTTGGCCTTTTTGCTTTTGACCCGAACGCCCATAGGCGCGAACCACTCAGGCACAGAGCCCCTCCGAAAGCGGCCAGCTGCAGAAACTCTCTTCGTTTCATCCCTGAATCCATGACTTCTCCTCCATTCCTGTGAGATTTAATCATTATGATTCGGATTCCGAATATTTATGTTATCTCTCAATCATCGGGTATTGGATGTCTTTCCTCGGAGGAAAACATCATCAAAATAGCCCGTATCATCGAAGGAGCCAATCCCGACGAATCCATGTGTCAATGTTTTGTCGCGGGCGGTCAGGATCGGTGTGTCCATATCATCGAGAAAGGCTTTCATCTCTCCTGTCTCAGCGTCATAGGTCACTTTGAAACTGTGCCAGTCTTTATCTGTAAGACGGAACACGGACTCTCCCGGCGGTTCAGAATTGACCTTAACCCGGTCGGCTCCGTTAACGAGACCGATGATATTGTGAAGGCCGTCGCTTGAGGCCGAGAAGTGCACGTAGTAGAAATGCGTTGGATTCTGAAAATGGAAGATGACGCACATGTCCCGGTGGGGATTGGATACCTCTGCCTTGCATTTTAGGCGTCCGGTGAGAACGAATGACGTGACATCGTGTTCGGCCAGGATTGACCAGGATGTCGGCCCGCGGATCTCACCGAATTTTCCAGGTGAGACAAGCTCGTAAACCATCGAGCCGTCTTTTTCGACGACCTGCCAGTTCTCAGGAATGTTGGCCTGCCATCCTTCTGCTCGGCCATCCTCAAAATCATCACTCACCAGCAGAGGGAGGCCGCTCATGCCTCCTTTCCCGCAGCTCAGAAGACAGAAAAAAAAGGTCAAAACAAGAAGAATCCTAAAAATGACAATCGAGTGTTTCATCTTAATCGTCCTCTCATTTGGTTCGTTATAGATGAGCGAAACTATACTAGTGAAGAAAATTATGAGCCATATTTCTTAGGGAAATTTTTTGTGGGCCATGACTGTGACAGCTCATCAAACCGGGATACCATCCGTATAGCTTGGATCCATCCAGGGCAGGTTATGGCCAGCAAAAACAGGTTCCAGGTCAGCGCTGATTTTCTCCATTTCTTCAGGAGTCATCTTTGTAAAATTCTTCACAAGCTGGATGTTTTTCTTCAAGACATCGAGGCTGTCCGTGCCGATAGCCGCAGCGTGAACATGTTCGAGGCTGAGGGCATAACGGATCAGATCCTCCGCAGCGAGGCCTTCCACTGTTTCTCTGGGACGGATGACCTTCATCGCCAGAATCCCCATTTTCTTTTTGGCTGCCGCAGGAATGGCCTGTTTCTCGAAGTTCCCCTGGCGCTCCTGGTAATGATTGAGAGCAATAAGCATCGTGTCGAAATCATAGCGATTAACCATTTCCATCATAGCCTCTGCCGACAGGTGCCCTGAAAATCCGATGAACCGGGTCACTTTTTCGTCTTTGAGCTTCCGGAGGGCTTTGAGGACACCATCTTCTGCGCCGATCTTTTCAACATCGTCCAGGGAGCGGATGAGATGGATCTGGTAGAGGTCGAGTCGGTCGGTCTGGAGACGCTTCAAACTCTCCTCAAGATGGCGCATAGCGCCGTCGTAAGTCCTCTCTCCGACTTTGGTTGACAGAAATACCTCTTCCCGTCGGTCTTTGAGGACGAGCCCTAATCGCTCTTCACTGACCACATCGTTATAGACATAATCATGTGCCGTATCCCAATGGTAGAAGCCATTATCTAAGGCATAATTGAGAATCTCTACACTCTTTTCTTGCTCCTGGACTGCACAGAAGCGGCTGCCGCAGCCTAGAACGATAAGAGGAACGGACACGCCTGTTTTCCCCAGAACAGCTGTCGGTAATCCTTTGGAATCGTAGACTTTTCCTTTTTCCCGAACGAACAGGTTTTTACAGGAAAGTCCAGTGACAGCGATAGTTCCAGTTAAACATTTTTTAATGAAATCTCGCCGACCGATCCGATTATTTTTCATGGCTGAACTCCTTTTTAAATGTCATTATTTTAAGATTTCTTGTCAATCTGGGGAGAAAAAGAACCTATTGCCGTGAGCCGGATCATGCTGCTGTGTATTTTATGACAGTTTTCCCATAATAACAAATAAAAGTGAAAGGGATGGCATCTCAACATTGAACACTTCACAATGTGGATAGAGTTGAGAAGGCCAAATTTTAACATTCAGTATTTATCAATGGAATATTAATAAGGAATACTATTGTTTTCATAGCTTATGAATTCCAGAAGAATAAAAGAAGCAGAAAGTATCAGGGGCCAAAATGTGATTCCATTTATGATCAACACTGGACTCTTATTGAAATCTGGAGATGAACTGTAAAGCAGTTACTCCTTTCTGTTTCTGTTTTGCTTTTGACATCGATTTTCTTCTGATATATTAATGCTAAAGGTGTTAATGGTTGATGCCGATAAGTGAATGGGCAAACCAGATACAGAAAAGAAAATATTCCTTGCGTTCTAAAGGAGGAGATAGGATGAAAAAAGTATTAATTCTTTTTTCTCTTGTTTTAATGCTGTTGATTTCACTCTGTTCAGCAGAAGAGCCTGAAGAGCTGAATCTGCTCAGCGGAAAGTATGGTCTGGAGAAACTCAAAGAAATCATTATGCCAGCCAAAGAATGGCATCCCTTCCCCAAAGCCTCGAACCATGACGAATGGCAGAAGCTCCCAGAGAAAGTTCGAATAGCGCATCTCCGCCAGGGAGAGAAACATCTTAATTGTGACTGGGAAATACCCAAAGCGTCCATCTTTCTAGAATACGTCAGGACAGGGAATCGGACGAATTATCAGAGGATTGCCAATGGGAGGCGTGTGAAGCTGGCTGAGCTGGTAATTGCCGAATGTATCGAAGGGAAAGGACGTTTCCTGGACGATATAATGAACGGCATCTGGGCCATCTGCGAGGAGACTTATTGGGGAGTCCCCGCTCATGTGGGTGCCCAGAAAAGAGGATCTGGCCTGCCCGATGTTAAAGAGCCGACTGTGGATTTGTTCGCCGCTGAAACCGGGATGCTTCTGGCCTGGATTGACTATCTCCTCAACGAGCCGCTCAACCGCATATCTCCTCTGATAACGGAACGCATCCATCATGAAGTTCAGCATAAAATCCTGTCGGTCAACCTTGAACGAGACGATTTCTGGTGGATGGGCTTTAGTGGCAGGAGAGTGAACAACTGGAATCCGTGGATTTGTTCCAACTGGCTGACCGCTGTGCTGATTCTAGAAAATGATCCGGAGAGAAGGGTTCAATCCATCCAGAAGATCCTGAGATGTCTGGATAATTTTCTGAACCCCTATCCGAGGGACGGAGGGTGTGACGAAGGACCTGGCTACTGGGGTCGAGCCGCTGCCTCGCTCTATGATTGTTTGGAGCTGCTTCACAGCGCATCAGGAGGAGAGATCGACATATTTGATCACCCTCTGATAAAGGAAATGGGCCGTTACATTTACCGCGTCTATATTCATGACCGGTATTTCATCAATTTCGCTGATGCCGCGGCCAAGTTGAATCCTGATCCTAGCGTCATATTTAGATATGGGAAGAGCATCGCTGATGCGGATTTAATGGGTTTTGGGGCCTTCCTGGCCCGGAATCAGAACCTCGGGGAAGACTACCTCAGAGGTGGTTGGGGCTATCTGGGGAGAGTTCTGCCAGCTCTTTTTCATCTCGATGAACTGCTGAAGACTGAGCCCAGGGAACTGCTGATGAGGGACTTTTGGCTCCCGGAACTCCAGGTCATGGGAGCAAGGTCTTTGGAAGGTTCAAAGCCGGGGCTTTATGTGGCAGCCAAAGGCGGACATAACGCTGAAAGCCATAATCATAATGACGTGGGGAATTTTATCGTTTATGCGGATGGTTATCCGGCGCTTATCGATGTTGGAGTCGAGACCTATACAGCCAAAACCTTCAGTTCCAGGAGGTACGAAATCTGGACCATGCAATCCGCGTACCATAACCTACCAACCATTAACGGCATCATGCAGAAAAACGGACGAGAGTATCGAGCTGCAGAC
>CAYFVQ010000173.1:0-62525 GCA_964346585.1 uncultured Eubacteriales bacterium
ATCAGCAAGCCAGTGGCAGCATATGCGGCTTTGTATTTTGTTGAGAAAGGACTTTTAGACCTTGATGAAGACGTGAATCGGAAGCTGATCTCGTGGAAAGTCCCGGAAAATGAATTCACAAGCGCGGAAAAGGTCACTCTGCGTGGAATCGTGACTCACAGTGCAGGACTAACTGTCCATGGATTCGGCGGTTATGCCCAGGGAAAGCAGATCCCGACACTGATCCAAATCCTTGATGGTGAAAAGCCGGCGAACTCAGATCCCATACGCGTTGATGTGGAGCCGGGAACGAAAAACCGCTACTCTGGAGGAGGATTCACAGTGATGCAGCAACTGATGATCGATGTATCAGGCAAAACGTTCCCTGAGATCATGCGAGAAACCGTATTGGGAAAGATCAGAATGGAGGATAGTACGTATGAGCAGCCCCTTCCTGAGGAACGTGAAGAGCAGGCCGCTAAAGCTCATCGACTCAAAGGAACACTGATTAAGGGAAGATGGCATGCCTACCCAGAAATGGCAGCTGCAGGGCTCTGGACAACTCCGACAGACCTCTGCCGGTTTGCTCTCGAGATCATGCTGTCCAAGAAGGGAAAATCCAACAAAGTCCTCAGTCAGAAAATGGTCCAGGAGATGTTGACCGTTCAATATGAAAGCATGGGCCTTGGGCTCCCCCTATGGCATGAAGGGAAAGATTTTCGCTTTATGCATGGTGGAAGCAATGCCGGCTTCAAGTGTGTCTTAGTGGCTTATCCGGAGAGGGGACAGGGTGCTGCCATCATGACCAATGGGGACCAAGGGAGCAATCTTTACCAGGAGATTCTCCGCAGCCTTTCGGATGAATACGGTTGGAAAGATTTTAAACCGAGTATAAAGGTAGTGGCCAGTGTCAGTGAGGAAATTTATGAAAGTTACGTTGGCACATACGAGTTCAATAAGGCGAGACAGATAAAGATCACAATGGAGGGGAGTCGCCTGTTTGCTGATCCGATTTTTGTGAATCCAACTGGCTATGCTAAGTGTGAAATTTATCCTGAATCCGAGACTGTTTTTTTCATGTTACTCCAAACAGACCAGATCATCAGGTTTATAAAAGACACGGAAGGCAAAGTCACTGGATTGATCCTTGAATACAGAGGTCGCAAGTTGAAAGCGACAAAATTGGATTGAATCAGTCGAAGTAGGGTCAGGTCGCGACATTAGACGCATTTTTTTGTTTCTTAGTTCTAGTTTCCTTAATCACTTTTGATGACATGAACATTGAGATGTCCAATGTCAAGCCCTGACTCTCTTTACGTGTAGTTCTTTAATCCATCTCACTGGATTTTTCAGATAAGGCGTTACATAAATGACTTTTTTCAATATATAATAGGACCAGGATGAGCAATAATTCCAGGGTGGGGATTATAGCCATATATTTTATCTTTTTGGCTTTCTTTTTTATCTCCTGTGGACAAAAGACTGATGAAGACCTGATTCTGGAATTTATGGATAAAATCAGTAGATATGCAGAAAAGAAAGATATCGAAAGCATAATGATGAATCTGGCGTATGACTATTCTGATTTTGAGGGGAGGGATAAGTGGGAAGCTAAAGGGATGATCGATGGATATTTCAAACAGTACAGAGGAATCGTCATCCATATGCTGAGCACCCGGATTGAAGAAATCAATCTCCCAGAGGCCTTTGTTCAATCAGAAGTCGCGCTTTCTTCAGGTGCAGCCAAGGTGTTTCGAAAGCTGGTGAGGTTTTCAACAGAAAATTACCGTTTAACTCTTAAGTTGATTAAAAGAGATGAAAGATGGCAAATCCAGCATGCGGAATGGAAGTATGTCACCCTTGATGAGCTCTACCCAGAATCTTTGACCATTTTTAATAAGATTTTTAAGATTGACTAGCCTGAATTATTCATAAAATCTACCAACGCCTTATACATAGAATTTTAAAAATAATTGATCGTCATATGTCGGCATCTTTTACCCTTTGGGCGAGCAAATCTGACGACCTTTTCATTAGATCAATTGTCATCGCGAGCAAAGCGTGGCGATCTCATCATATCTCGCTATCAACATGAGATTGCCACATTCGCTTCTCTCTTCGCTACGGAGTCTACGGCAACCTCGACTCGTGAATAATCCAGGCTGTTATAAACTGGGGCTGTCTACAATTTTTACTTTTTTATCGTTAAACTTTTACATGCAGTTATCGTACAATGAATTGACACTAATAAGATGGAGGTTAAAATCATGAAAAGAATTTTTTCACTCGCAATAGCCAGTCTTTTTCTCATCTCTTTAATTGCGGTGCCTGGATCTAGCCAGACTGTCCAACAGATTTTGGAGAAAATGATAGAGTTCCAAGGTGGGAGAAAAGCCATTGAGGGCATCAAAGACATGACTTTGAGTGGCACTCTTGAAATAGCTATGCAGGGATTGAGCGGTCCGATCACCCTCTATAAAAAAGAACCGGACAAAAGGCGTCTTGATGTTGAATTAATGGGCATGGTCATCACTCAAGTCTATGATGGGAAGAACGGATGGGGGACCAATTTACAGACAGGAGGCATTGAAGATATGAGTGGCGAGCAGCTCGCAGAAGTTAAGAGAGATTCGATGCCGGTCGTCTCAATCCTTGATCCCCAAAAATACGGCATCACTTTTTCCTATAAAGGTAAGGAAGAAATTGAAGGTAAAGAGTATTTTATCCTGGATCAGACATATGCAGATGGGTTCACGTCAACGCTTTATCTAGACTCAAAAACTTATCTCATCTTTAAAACGATAGTGAAAACAACTGGGCCGATGGGTGAAGTTGAGATGGAACAATTTCAGTCGGATTATAGAAAGGAGAATGGACTCATGATGGCTCATTCAGTCGTCACTTATGCCAGTGGGGAGGAAATCCAAAAAATCACTATTGAAAAAGTGAGCTTCAACACAGGCCTGGAGGATTCTCTTTTTGAGAAAGAATAAGCATTCAGGGCTCTTGCCTTTTATTCGATATTGACCCTTTTTCGTCTATCCATTGCGAGCCAGGTGGTGCATTCTTATAATCAGGGATGAGTTCATTTTCCAGTTGTCCTATTGAGCCAATTGTTCGCTGTGTGGCCGATAAACCGATTTTGAACCACGGGAGAAAACGATGATGAAACGGATTTATTCATTATCGAGTTTAGTCGTTTTTCTTCTGACTCTGATGACTTCCCTCGGGTTTGGACAGTCGACTAAAAGAATACTGAAGAGAATGCTCAATGCAGGAGGAGGGAAAAAAGTCTATGAAAGCATTTTGGACCTCACGATGACCGGCTCTGTAGAAATGGCTCAACAAGGAATCCAGGGGACATTGACTATGTATAAAAAAGAGCCCGATAAAAGGCGTGTCAATTTAGAGGCTCTGGGTATGGTTATCGTTCAAGCCTATGACGGCCAAACAGCCTGGTGGACTAATCCTCAAACCGGGAATGTCGAAGAAATGAGTGAACAGGATACTCTTTCTATGGCCAGACAGTCTTTGCCTCTGGTGGCGAATGTAGAACCTGAAAAATATGGAATAACATTCATTTATAAGGGGAAAGAAAGAGTTGACGACAGAGACTATCATGTTCTTGAACAAACCTATAAAGACGGATACACCATGCTCAGATACGTGGATGCAGAGACCTATCTTACAGGTATAACAAGGTCCACGAGAACAGGACCGCAGGGAATTGAGATTCAAGTCGAACAGAGAATGTCTGATTTCAGAAAGGTCGGCGGAATGACTTTAGCTCACTCTATTGTCACATATTATAATGGTGAGGTCTTCTCAGAAATCACACTCAAGGAAGTCAAATTCAACACAGGACTGGATGATTCTTTATTCAGAATGGACAAGTGATACCTATGTCTTTTTTGTCCCAATGAAATACTAAGAACATTCATCGCCTGCTTCACCTTTCAACATCCATTTGGAAGAATCTCCTCTTCCGTGCTGTATAGAGCTAGAATAGATTTAAGTGAAAGATCAGGCTGAGTGTCGAGAAAACCGTTTGAAGGCGCAGCGGGCACGGTTCCTCTCCGCAGGAGAGGAGAGCGGAGCCTGAAACCGAGCAAGCTTTGACTCGCTGGGGCAAAGGTTGCGTGTTTTCGGCACACTCAGTCTGATCTATAATCCATTCTGTTATCATGGATATGGAAATGCTTTAAATCCATTTACGATTTTTGACATCCGTATTTTTCTGTGATAATAGCAATGCATAATAATCGAGGTGTGCAATAGTCAACAAGAAAAGATTTATCCTTGCGACTACTATGGCTTGGCTGTTTATCCTGATGCTGGATTTTATGGCCCACGCCACTCTGTTAAGCCATTTTTGGGCGCAGGAGTATCCCGCTTTTAAGTCACAAGAAGAACTCTTCCGCTTGATTCCTCTCGGATATCTCAGTTTTTTGATTACAACTCTCCTGATCGGGTGGATTTATATCCGGTTTTATAAGGAAGGGGGGAGCACGAAAAAAGGTCTTTCTTTTGGCGCTGTATTCGGAGGGCTGTTTGCCCTGGCGACTTTCCTCAGTTGGTATTCGGCTCTGAACCTCCCCATTCTCTTTGTTCTGCTCATAAGCTTTGTCTATTTTGTTGAAATTGTTGCAGTGGGATTCACCTTTGGATTTCTTCTGCCTCCCGAGTCTGTAAAGAAACGGGTTTGGGCCCTGGCTGGTATTGTTTTCTTTGGCTTTGTGTTGAGTATCCTTATTCAAAGTATTACTTTTATCGACTAGGTAGATTGATCCAAAAAGAAACCTAAGATTGATACATTGATTTCCGTTTTAAATTTTTGACATCAGAATATCCTTATGTTATTAGCTATTCTTAAAGCATCCGAAGAACTGAGAATTCCTGGACATTTCGTCCGTGTGAGAATGAGTGAAAAAAATAGTAAAATAGCCCCCTAAAGGGTGTGCGAGCCGAATAATAGCTATGCATTCAAAAAAGAACATAGAAAATAGAATCAAAGAGTGTCAACACTTAATAATCCCGGATAAAGTTATTTCCTGCTTGAAAGAATTATTTGATGAGACGAATGACGCTATGGTTGCCTTTGAACTGGGTCGTGAGTACGAAAAAGCAGGAGACAATGTGAAGGCTTTCCAACTCTATGACCTGGCTGAAGATTTGTTTGAAGACCCGAATTTTAAAAATATGGCTCAAGCCGCTATTAATAATCTGGTCATCGAAGAGATTGTCTCCAGTAAGAAAAAAAAGAAATAAGAATAGCGGATAATTCAGAATAATTTAAAGGAGGGTTAGTATGAGTTACAGAAAGCTTGGATTAATCATTTCATTATCTCTCCTGTTCATGGCTATTGTTGTCTTGCCGGGAGAAAGTGCAGCCAAAGCCCCTCAGCTCAAATTCGACCATAATCATACTTTTAGTGAAGTCGTTGCGTATTTGAATGGAGTGACTAAGGCTTATCCGAATATTGCCAGATTGCACAAAATAGGAAAGAGTTACCTAGGGAAGGCCCTTATTGTGTTAGAAATCACCAACAAGACCACTGGAAAGGGCCTGGAAAAGCCGGGATACTGGATAGACGGGAATCTGCATGCCGGTGAGGTCATGGGCGCAGAAGTGTGTCTCAAGACGATTGATACACTGGTCACCAAGTATGGAAAAGATTCCTTCATAACCGATCTTGTGGATACGCGAGTGATTTATATCATGCCCAAGCTCAATCCTGACGGTTCAGACCATTATCTCACCAAACCCGATGGGATGAGAAGCAGCGTCCGACCCCATGATTCGGATAGGGATGGACTGCTGGATGAAGATCCTTCTGAGGACCTGAATGGCGACGGTAACTTGACTATGATGAGGATCAAAGATGAATTGGGCCCGATGAAGACTTCCTCAAAAGATCCCCGTCTCATGGTGCGGCGCACGGAGGAGGAAAAGGGGGAATGGAGAGTCTATTCTGAGGGGATAGACAATGACAATGACGGAAGGTTTAATGAGGATGGAGTTGGCGGGCTGGATATAAACCGCAACTGGCCGTCACGGTGGCAGCAGGAATGGATCCAAAGAGGATCCGGACAATACCCGTTGTCTGAGCCTGAAACCCGGGCTGTTGCCGAGTTCCTCTTTTCACATCCGAATGTCACTGGTGTCATCAATCATCACATGTCCGGAAATTTTGTTTACCGTCCGCCCACAAACCGCAATTTTAATCCCATAACAGGAATTGAAGAGGAAATGGACCCACAGGATGATGCCATTTTCCGGGCATTCGGAAATAAATACCAAGAAATCATCAATAAGCAGCCAGTCCGGAAAGTTTTGGGCAGAGGCGCTCCTCCCCGGGAAGGGGCTATCTGGGGAGTCATGATTGGCTGGGCGTATGACCATTATGGCGTTTTCAGCTGGGTTCCAGAGATGGGGTCACTTAATCCTTACTGTGATTATGACAAGAATGGAAGAACTTCCGAACTCGAGCGATTGCGCTGGAATGATGAAGAAATGGGCGGAAAGATATTTGTCGACTGGAAGCCATATGACCACCCTCAATTGGGAAAAGTGGAGATTGGAGGTTTTGTGCGCAAGCTCTATGATCCCAAATATAAGACCTATACAAACTTGATGTGCTGGCCTGGTGAAGCGTTTGAAGATTTCCTTGCCAAACACACACAGTGGAATCTTTTTCTTGTGTCCATGAGTCCTTTAGTACGGATAAAAGATGTCGAGTTGGCTCCATTAGAGGCAGGTTATTTCAAGGTCACTGCCAAGATCCAGAATCAGGGCTTCCTCCCGACAAACGTCACTCAACAGGCAATAAAAAACAGGACCGCAAAGACCGTGAAAGTGACAATCGCCTTAAACGATGCAAAGCTCATCATGGGGAAGGCGAAAGTCGACCTCGGCCATCTTCCAGGCCACACTGTACGCTCTTCATCTCCTGTTCAAGATGTGGAGTGGATGGTGAAAGCGACCGGCAGGAAAACACCCTCCGCAGTCATTCAAGTGATATCCGAAAAAGGGGGTACTCAGACTCAAAAAATAGCCCTGAAAAAATAGAAGAAGATAATCCCTTTTTTTTGAGAAGAGAGCGTAGGATAAGACATAGACTGAGGGATTAAATAAATGGTTTTTTTTGTCCTTCAACAATAATTCTCTAGGCCAAGATTTTCTCAGTTGAATCCGCACGATTTAAAACTTTTGGGCCTAGTCTACGTAATGAAAAGAGTAATGAAAATTTGCGCATTGGAGAAAAGAGGGAACGAATGAGGAGATATTCTTTATTTTCAATCTTAGTGCTCTGCTTATTTATTTTATTTTCATGGGTATGCATAGCTCAAAGCAGCCGTGATGCTCAAGTCCAGCCGGAAAAACTGATGGATACGATCGGCGTAAAGCCTGGTATGGTGGTCGGTGAAGCCGGTGCAGGAGAAGGGTATTTCACCTTCAAACTTTCGCGAAGAGTTGGCGAGACTGGAAAAATTTATGCAAATGATATTGTCCAGAGAGTGCTCAATGTCATTGACAGGCGCTGCGAGAGGGAAGGGATCACGAATATCACAACCATCCTTGGCAAGGTGGAAGACCCTCTTTTCCCGAAGGGCGAGTTGGACATGGTCTTCATGATTGCGGCCTTTCACGATTTCGAGAAAAAAGTGGATTGGCTGAATAACGTCAAGACCTGTCTTAAGCCGGGGGGAACCCTGGTAATAGTTGAAATGGATCCGGATAAAAGGGGGCGCGGCTATTCTCATCTCATGACCAAAAAAGAGATCCTGGAAACAGTAGAGAAATCAGACTTTAAGCTCGACCGGATTGAGACCTTCCTCCCAAGCCATAACATCTACATTTATAAATTAGATTGAGTAAACGGCCAACACCTGAAAGGATTTTTTAAGAGCTCGCTTTAAAGTCTTCTTATCTTGCCTTATATTCTACGCTCTCATTTGGGCAATAGAGATCAATTTCCGTTCAAATTTTTGACATTAGTTTTTTTCTGTGATATTTACAAATGACGAGTTAAGGGGAAATGAAGACGTCTTTCACTTTTTGTTAGAATAACACTTTAAAAAAGTTACGAAAAGTATAAGATTAATAAAGAGAGGAAAGGAAACTCTTGGGAAAAGCATCAAAAAAAAGCATATCTGATTTGATCAACGAATGCTACCATCAGGCAAGTGAAAAAAAGGTGATCTCTTCTCTTGAGGAATTATTAGAGAAAACGAAAAGTGGCATGGTCTCCTATGAGCTCGGACATGAGCATGAAAAGATTGGCAAGAGAAATGAAGCCATAAAATATTATGAGAGGGCTGAATCACTGTTCGAACAGACAAATTATAAAAACATGGCAAGAGCCGCCATTAATAATTTAATCATCGAGGACCTCATCGCTGAAAAAAATAAGCAGAAAACAAAGTAAGCCTCATCGATAGATTCCTGCCATCGTAATCAAAAAAGGAGGAGAACCAATGTCTGGGATTGAAGTTAGGCCATCAGTCTGTACGAGACGTTCGTTTTTCCGGGGATTTCTAAGCTGCAGTGCGCACTTATTCGTGACCTTGTCAGCCGGCCGTTCGCTCACTCGGAGGATGTATGCCGCTGTCCCCAAAGGAAAGGTCGTGCGGACAGAGCCTTTCGGACGGATTGAAAAATTGGCGGAGGGAGTTTGGGCCTTGGTTTCCACTCCACTGGAGGGACACAGGCAGACATTCGCCAACGGAGGAATCATCGCAGGACGAGAGGGTGTGATGGCAGTCGAAGGACTCTACACGATTGAAGGTGCGGCCTGGTTCTCTGATATGGCCAGGAATCTGACGGGACGACGCCCTACTCATGTTGTGGTCACTCATTATCACAGTGATCACTGCAGTGGTCTGGCCGGCTACCAGAATGGAAAAGAGCCTCTCCAGGTGATTTCGACAGAGATCACACGAAATCTGCTTCTTGAAGTAGAATCGAGGGAGAGAAAACAGTCTGATTCACCAGAAAATCGACGAAGACTTCTCCTGCCTGATACGGTGATCACGGATCTCAGCCAGCCGACTGAGATCGACCTGGGGGGACGGCTGGTACGGATTATCGCTCGTGATGGACACACTCGCAGCGATCTAACCATTGAACTCGAAGATCCGCGCATCGTCTGGTGTGGTGACCTAGTCTGGAACGGGATCTTCCCTAACTTCGTAGATGCGACTCCTTCAAAGTTTTCTGCACAATGCAAGGCATTGCTCAGAGATAAAGATACTGTTTATGTACCAGGCCACGGGTCGATTGCAGATGCTCGGGGATTAAAGCCTTATTTGGATCTTCTGGATGATGTTGAACGCACTGTGCGAAATGCACTCCAGAAGGGGATGCCTGTTGACGAAGTGGCTAAAGCCTATAAACCTCAAGAAAAGCTTGGGGAGTGGGCCATGTTTTCTCCTTCTTACTATGGCAGAGCATTTGAGGCCTGGGCGCGTGAACTGAAAGAGCAGAAAAAATCAGAGTGAAAAAAATTCTGATTCCTGCGTAAATGCAGGAAATTTGCAGCTATGTAATGTATGTTATTTGAGATTCGTAAGTGATTTCATATTCCGCACTGTTGTCCATCTTTATCAAATCTACGGCTTTTGGTGAAACGATTAAGTTGAAACCTATGAAGGCACATAGCACTGCTATTATCAAGATGATGACTTTTTCTTTTATCTTAGTTTTCATTTAATTCTCCTTTATTCTTTCCTTCTATATATATATACGCTTCCAAAGCCAAAAAAGTTGCCGTTTTCCCCATGTAATTCCAATATTTTCTTGTGCAAAACCTTGAATGACCGGAACCATAACTTTCAATACACACGCTGTCCGGCACAAATTATTGGATTAAAGCATCAGAGTTCACCTTTCTCTTTTTCCTTGATTTAGAGGATGGGAAACATTAATATATGAGCAGTTTGAAAATTCGAAAGAGACGGGGTAACTCAAATGAAGTATTCCATGAAATGTCCATTGTGTAACCAGTTTATGACCATTGATGCAGAAAACGATGACGCAGCCGTTGACGCTTTCTTTGAGGAAGGCAAGAATCACATCAAAGAGAATCATCCCAATTTTCCTTCCATGCCCGAACAGCAGATGCAGGCCATGATACGCTTCGGAATGGAAAAAGAGGAATAGCTAGGCTTTTTTAGTGAAGATCCCGGATTTGCTAGAGACAGAATATTCTTGAAAGATGAGCTGAACTATTATCTTCTCTGAACCGTAATTTATCAAGGAGGCACACAATAAATTCTGGACAAGTAATCAGCGCCTGATCCTTGAACGGTTACAAGGCTCCTGTAGATTGAAAAAGTACTGATTTTCTGGTAGAGTGAAAAAAAATTCCGGCTTTACGAATTTCTGTTATTTTTGGGAGAATAGAGATGAAACCTTTTATGAAAAAAGTGTTTAAAGCCGTATTCGTAATTATCTTCGCAGTTGCTTTGATTGTCCTCGGCTTTTTCGTCAGCAAGTTTAACCTGGATAAATGGAGACCGGCTAAACTCGTGGAGCAGATTCCCTTTGGTGAAATTATCGAAGTCTCCAGATATGAAGATGCTGAGTTCTATGATTCTAAAAATGAATTTATCGGGGCTGAGATGAGAATATGGGTGGAGTTTGTGTCTAAAATCGAACCGAAAGCGAAGCTGCCAGCAGAGTATAAACAGGGAATTCGAAAAGCGTACAGCAAGATAGAAATTGTTGTCAAAGATATACCGAGCAAGGAATTCCTGGAAAAAATGAAGCTAGCTTTGGATGAGATTAAGTATCTCAAACTGGTTGAGACAGCGGATATCACAGCTGAGTATGTTGACCGCAGAATTGATGGCAAAAAGGTAAAAAGCCTGGCAAAGATATTTGCGAGGCCAGAGAACTATTTATTTGTAAAATTCTAAAGAATTTTCTTGGTTTGACTCCATTCTGTCAGACCGCGATTATTCCCGCTTAAGACATATCCCCTTAGCCAAGGGAGGATTTCACAGAGATAAAAAAAGCTGACGCGCTCTATCCATATCCAGGGAATCTTTATGTTATGGATTAATGTGGGAAACACGCGGACAGACTGGTTGAGTCAAATTACTGTGATTTTTTTGTGGCTTTCTTTTGAAGTGTAATGCTTTGTTGAATTCTTTCTTTGGCGCTTTCATAAAAATACGCGGATTCGACAAGAGCGGCGGCTGCACCCTTGAAGTTATTGTTTTCAAAAGCGGCGCGCGCCTGTTGTTCTTTCCAGACAGCCATCTTGTATAAAGATTCTTGTTCTGTGGAAGCATTCATCCTGTCGGCTTCGGCTTTTAAGTTCCCGACCAGGTTTTGGAGGATTTCCACGCACTCTGATGGATCATATTCTTGTTGAGCCTGACCAAGGATCTTCCAGGCAATTGAATATAATATTCTCGCCCTCTTATAATCGCCTTCCTCGAAAGCATCGTTGGCATCTGTTCCAGCTTGAGATGCTGTCTGGAATAAAAGGTTTTCCTTCATGTCAGGCTGCAGTTCCTCTATCTTTATTTTCGCATTCTCCATACTAACTTTGGCTTTATCTGCCTGCTGTTTCGCTAACTGGAGCATAGTAACTCGTCTCATCTCACTCTGAGCTTCTGAAAAGCTTTGTCGTGCTTTCTGCGTGTTTCCCTGTTCTCTGTATTGAGTTCCCTCATTGAATTTATTCATGGCCGAGTCCCATCTTTCTTTAAGAGGACCTTCGGGAGGGATTACCTTTCTGGCTTCTCGCATGGATCGAGTAAAATCTTTTATGTTTTCCACCGGTTTCCCTGAGTAATATTTTATATATTCGCTGCCAAAACCCAATAGAAGGTCCAGTACCATTTTTTCCTCAGGGCTTGATTCTTTGTAATATTCGGTTTGTTTAATTCTTTCTGTGGAGAATTCCTGTTTCTCCAGGGCTGCGGCTAATTGTTGGATGGCACTGATAAGTTCTGGACTTCCTATTATCTCGAGATCCGGAGAGGCTGTGAGAGGTGGTGGGGGAGGCGGTGCAGTCAGGGATTGATCTTTTGGCTCTTTCGGAGTCGTTTTGACTGTGATTTGCTGTTTTGATTCTATATCTGCAGCTTTCTTCTCAGGCGTTTCTTTTTCGGTTGATTTTGATCCTTCTTTGATCGCTGTGGAGAGCGTTGATTTTATCATTTCGCGAAAATCCTTATCTTTGAACATGACGTATGACATAATCGCACTTACAACGATCAGCACGACAATGATAATCGTGCCGTAACGGAGAAGATCTCCAAAGAATCCTCTATGGGCTTTTTTCTCTTTGGGGGGTTTTTTAACTTTTTGGGGCTTCGGAAACTTCTTGTCTTTGACTGCATGGATGACCTCTGCAGCGCTTTGAAAACGATCTTCAGGAAGATTCTGCAGGCACTTATCCACGATCATATCCCATTTGTCCGATAGCTCTGGAATGATTTCAGAAGGAAGATTGAACCGACCTTCTGGTTTCCTCCCAGTCAGCATAGAATATATGATCACTCCGACTGCATAAATATCAGTTCTCAAGTCAACAGGCTTGCCTGCTTTTTGCTCGGGACTCATAAAGTCATAAGTCCCAAGAACGAGGCCTTCCGCTGTCAGCGTCACTCTCTTTGTCGCTGTCCGGTCATCTCCTCCAAGGATTTTCACTAGACCGAAATCCGCCACCTTCGCTGTGCCGTCTTTATCCAGAAGAATATTGGCCGGTTTGATGTCTCGGTGGATGATCCCTCTCTCGTGGGCAGTCTCGAGAGCGCTCAAAATATCGAGTGCGATGCGTTCGGCAATATTCTCTGGGATTTTACCTCCGTGCTCTCTCATGAGCTGGCGAAGGTTTTTGGGCGCACCTGTCTCGGATTCGACATACTCCATCACAAGATAATATGTCGTCTCTTCACAGCTCATGTTGACGACTTTAACAATGTTGGGATGGTTAAGCTCAGCCATCACACGGGCTTCGTTGTGGAAGCGTTCAACTAGTTGAGGGTCCTCAGAAAAAGTCTGAGGAAGGACTTTGAGGGCATACTTTTTCAAAAGCCTCTGGTGTTCTGCAAGATAGACAACGCCCATTCCTCCTCTTCCGAGTTCCTTAATGATCTTGTACTCGCCGAGCGTGTTTATTGTCATCTGTCTTTCTCTATCTTGACGCCCTGAGGCTGTTCATCCCTACCATTTTAATCATAATTCTTTCCGTTGTAAATAGTGAGGAGCATTCTCTCAAACTTCGTGCGTTTGATTGTCATCTTATTCGTTTCTTCGCCTCACCTTGTCGAATTTTAATCTAGGTTTGAACAAGATAAATCGCCTTTCTCCTTAATACGATTCTTGCTTCTAAACGTTATTATTCATTAATTAGACTCTTAATAAGAATAATGTCTTTGAGCAGGTTCGCTATTAGACTGCTTTCTCCGAAATCCTTATTCTTTCGCCAACCAACTTGGGTAAAATACGTATGATTATTTAGACACGGAGATCAGTATGAAGAAGATTCTCTTTGTGATGGCAATGATCGTGATGTTTCTGGTCTCTTGCTCCACTGGACCTTCAATTCAACGACAACCTCTTCCTCTATTACCAAGGTCTTCTCCGGAGACAACGTCTCAAGGGTTGGAAGTCATCCTTAATGTCGATAATGTGGGGAAAGTGGAGGTGAAACTGAAGACTACTGAGTTGATTTTGACCACATTTCGGAAGGGACAGGGAGGGATGAGAGTCAAACTATTCAGTGATTTTGAACGAGTTCTCATTCAAAGCTATGTGTATGATGAGGTCAGAGTGAAATTGGAGGATTTTAAAATATACGTTGTGACAATTGCGGCAGAGGAAAGTGTGGGTATGGTCACATTCCAGCTGAAGGACGGCAAGCTCTTTATCAGATAATTTCGTCTCTAACTCTTCAACTTCTCAAAGAGGGCCAATAATGTAATCGGTTTCTCACTTAGCTATTCCCTAATCAAATCTCAGTAAAAATTTTCCTTTTGACTTAATCTTTTGCCTGCACTATAAAATAAGGCATCCAAATGATTATATTGATTATTTTAGGCGTCATTTGTTTGATCATCGGAATCATCGGTTGTGTGGTTCCAGGACTAGCGGGTCCTCCGTTTAGTTTTCTGGCTTTGATTCTCTTGTCCATTGCCAAACGTTGGGAGCCGTTTTCCCCTGCCTTTTTAATAGGAATGGCTGCTCTGACCATTATCGTCACAGCTCTGGATTACATTGTTCCGGCTGCAGGCGCCAAGAAATATGGGGCGTCGAAATTCGGTTTCTGGGGAGCGGTTGTCGGGATGATCGTCGGAATTATCTACCTTCCCCCTTTAGGAATGATCATCGGGGCATTTATCGGAGCTTTTGTCGGAGAGCTTCTCATCGGAAAACAGAGCTCTGCGGCTTTAAAGGCGGGCTGGGGCGTGTTTGTCGGTGTTATGGTCGGGATTCTCTTAAAATTGATCGCCTCGGGTGTGATGACGTTTTATTTTATAAAGGCCCTTTTTTAGTCATGCTTATTTGTGATAAGAAAGAAGGAGAAGAAATTATTCCTTGTGAGATTGCTACACTTCGTTCGCAATGACAATAAGGTCGAGGTTGCCTCGTTTTGTTAGCAATAACAAAAGGATGAGATTGCCATGTTGCTTCGCTCCTAGGAATAACAGGAGCGGTGATAGTGCTGTGTCACTTTACTTCTTGAGTGATATATGAATTAAATGGCACGCTAAATATCGCAATGAAATATTTAGAACATATTATTTAAAGGAGGCACTATGAAGTATAAAGGATTTAAATCAGGTATTCTGACATGTTTGTTTGTGTTCATCCTGGTCTTCGGACTATCTGTTCAGTCGTTTGCGGCTCAAAAAGTCGGGAAAGAAAAGAAGTTTGTTTTTGAGTGGCTAAGCCAGCCGCAGATAGTGGAAAAGTTCGGAAGGATATCGGATTCTATCTGGTCATACGCCGAGCTCGGACTTCAAGAATATAGATCAGCGAAACTTTTGGCTGATACACTGGAAGAGACCGGATTCACAGTCGAACGAGGCCTAGCCGGCATGCCGACTTGCTTTGTGGGTACATATGGATCCGGAAAGCCCGTGATTGGAATCCTGGGTGAATATGATGCTCTTCCCATGATATCCCAGAAAGGAAGAGTCCCAAAGCAGGATCCTGTCATAAAAGGGGCTCCTGGACACGGCTGTGGTCATAATACTATGGGAACAGCGGGTATTTCGGCAGCTATCGCTGTCAAAGAAGCCATGGATAAATACGGCTTCAAAGGGACAATAAAGTTTTTCGGCTCCCCGGCGGAGGAGACTGTTATCAGCCGACCGCACATGATAAGGGCCGGGCTGTTTGATGATGTGGATGCGGTGATCGATAATCACAGCAGCAGCGGATTCGGGACGAGCTATGGTCGAGGGGGGAACGCTCTGTTTTCCACCATTTTCTCTTTCAAAGGCCGGACTTCTCATGGTGCATCCCCTTGGGGCGGACGGAGTGCCCTGGATGCCGTTGAAATCATGAATGTGGCCACAAACTTTCTCCGTGAACACCTCCTTTTCTCCTACCGGATGCATTATGTCATTGTGGAAGGAGGAGAGGCTCCCAATGTCGTCCCTGATAAAGCCAGCGTCTGGTATTATGTCAGGAACTCGGATGAGAGGCTCGAAGAAATGTATGAGAGAGTGGTTAACTGTGCGAAAGCCGGAGCCCTGGCGACAGGGACGGAGTTGAGTATCCGTGTGATCACTGCGATTCACCAGCGCTATGCCAATAAAGCCGCGGCAGAGCTTTTTCAAAAGAATATCGAGCTTGTCGGAATGCCTGAGTGGAGTGAAGAAGAGCAAGCTTTTGCGAAAGCTCTTCAGAAGGAACTCGGAAGACGCGAGAGAGGCATGCCGACAAAAGTGGGAAGTCTCAGAGAGCCGAGGGGCGTTTTTGTCGGAGGCGGTTCTTCGGATGTGGGCGATGTCAGCCTCGTGGCTCCTTTGGCATCTGTACGATTTCCTGGCCAGGTTCCCGGAGCTATCAGTCATCACTGGTCTTCGGTCGCCACTAACTATGGCACAACAGCCTGGAAGGGGCTCAATGCCGGAGCGAAAGCCATGGCCGCATCTGCGATTGACCTTCTCAACAAGCCCAAAGAGCTCAAGAAGTTGCGGGATGAATTTGAGGCGCAGGCCAAACAGCATCCGTACAAACCGTTCTTGCCCGAAGATGTGGCTCCGCCTCTAGACTTGAACGAAGAGTTAATGAAGAAATGGCGGACATTAATGGAGAAATTTTACATCGAAGATAAATAGAGAGGCCCAAATGCCGAATATCACGATTGAAGGACCTCCGATTCAGGACCTGGATGTCAAAAGGAAACTTGTCAAAGGACTGACTGAGGTCGCTGTTGATGCCTACGGCCTGCCTGCACAGAAGATTCGTGTGGTGATCAAGGAGAATTTGCCCGAGAACGTCGCTCGAGGGGGTGAACTGCTTTTGGATATTAAAAAAGCGGAGGCGCAGCCGGCACAAGAGGATAAAGGATTAAAAGCAGTCAAATAAACAGAGCTTAAGAAAGAGTGCAAAATATATATGGAGCAGGAAGAACAGAGAAATAAAACCTTTAGCGTTGGATCCTTTACCTGATTAGATCGAACCAGATTTTTTGGTCATAAAGAAAAAAATGGGAGGTGAGGACCAATGAAAATCGTTGTGTTGATCGGGAGAATCATCGTCGGGATTTTTTATCTTTATAATGGGATAAACCATTTCGTCAAGTTCGGTGATATGACCGAGTATGCGAAATACAAAGGAATCCCGCTCGCAGGAGTCGGTGTGGCTGTCTCGGGTCTTTTGCTTATTCTGGCCGCTTTCACATTTCTCCTGGGGATTTTTCCCGAGATCGGAGTGGCAGCCTTGGTGGTGTTCTTTATCCCGGTGACATTCATGATGCACAACTTCTGGGCTGTTCCTCAGGAACAGCAGATGGCAGAGATGGTGAATTTCACTAAAAACATCGCTCTCATGGGTTCAGCGTTGATGTTTTTAGGGGTAAAGAAACCCTGGCCGTTCAGCCTCAGAGCAGGCAAAGGAGATTAGAACAATGTTTGTGCGACAAACGACTCAAAAACAGTGGAAGGTTGGATTTTTTCTTTTGGTCATCATTATCGTCACAAGCTTATTGATGACAGGACGGACGGAAAAACCTGTGCTTCACGGCAGGCACTGGGTAGCTATCACTGGAAAGCCTTTGGCTGCAACCGCCGGAGCTATGATCTTTCAGAAAGGCGGGAATGCAGTGGATGCCGCATGCGCTATGCTCGGAGCCACCTGCACTATGTGGGATGTTTTAGGATGGGGAGGTGAAACCCAGGCCCTGATCTACAATCCGTATACCAAAAAAGTCATCGGTATCAATGCGCTTGGCGCGGCTCCGACTGGAGCCACTCCTGAGTTCTTCAAGGAAAATGAACTGGAATATCCACCAGCCTACGGCCCTCTGGCTGCGGTGACTCCAGGGACTCCGGGTGGATTGATGACCATGCTGGCCGAGTATGGGACGATGAGCCTCAAAGAAGTCCTCGAACCTTCCATTCAGATGGCAGAAGGCTACCCAGCAGAAGCCGCGTTTACGAATGGAGTGGAAAGGAATAAAAAAAGGATCAAACAGTGGCCCTACTCCAAAAAAATCCTGCTCCCTCATCTTGGAGAAGAGCGCGAAGCTCCACACGCAGGGGAGATATTCAGTCAACTGGATCTGCTGGAAACTCTGAAGAAGCTGGTGGCTGCTGAAGAAAAAGCCCTGGCTGAAGGAAAAAGCCGCAAGGAGGCGATTTATGCTGCCTATGAACGGTTTTACCGCGGGGATATAGCTGAAGAATATGCGCGAAGCTGCCAGGAACAGGGCGGGCTCATCACCACTGAAGACTTGGATAGATGGCAGGTCTACATCGAAGAGCCGGTCATGACGACCTACAAGGGAATCGAGGTATATAAGCTGACTTCCTGGGTTCAGGGGCCTGTTCTCCTCCAGATGCTGAACATGCTGGAGAATATTGACCTGAAAAAAATGGAGTACAACAGCGTCAACTATATCCATACACTGTACCAGGTGATGAATCTGGCCTTTGCGGACCGGGATTTTTACTACGGCGATCCCTATTTTCCGCCGGAGGAGCCGATAAAGGGGCTGCTCTCCAAGGAATACGCAAAGGAACGGCTCAAACAGATTGACTGGAATCTGAATGATCCGGATGTGAAGCCCGGTGACCCATACCCCTTTGAGGGAAAAAAGAATCCGTATCTCCATCTCCTGAAAGAATGGTCGAATGTGGGGAAAAAGGCTCCGGATAAGATGAACGAAGCTGAATTGGCCGCATTTGAACAAAATTTTACAGCAGGAACAACCTCCATCCAGGCTGTGGATAAGGAAGGCTGGGTTGTTTCCGTGACTCCGAGCGGTGGCTGGATTCCGGCCTGCATCGCCGGAAATACAGGAGTCGGGATGAGCCAGCGCATGCAGAGTTTTGTCCTGGATGAGGCCAAGAACCCGTTCAACGTGGTCGCCCCTGGAAAGAGACCTCGAGCTACACTCACTCCGAGTATTGCCTTAAAGGATGGGAAACCCTTTCTTTCTTTTTCTATCCAAGGCGGGGACACACAGGACCAGAACTGTCTCCAGTTTTTCCTCTGTATGGTCGAGTTCGGCATGAATGTCCAGGAAGCCTGCGAAGCGGCCAACATCGTGAGCTATCAGATGCAGAGCTCGTTCGGAGAACACGTGGCGACACCGGGAAGGCTCACTCTCAATGAGAGGATTCCTGAAAAAGTGAGAGAGCTTCTGGCGAATATGGGATACAACATTAGAGTCAGACGGTATACTTCTGGCCCGATGAATGCGGTTTTCTTTGATTGGAAACACGGCACCTTCTGGGGAGGTTCAAGCAACTACGGAGAAGACTACGGCATCGCCTGGTAGGATGAATGAATTGTTGATTTAAACCCTAGAACGGAAAAGCCACATTAGAGGGATTTTAAGCGCTAGAGTACCCCTTGCCTTTTCGATAAAAGATGAGCATCAATATTCCTGATGATTTTATGCCGTATCTGTATTTAGGAACCTGCTCGTGGAAATACGAGTCTTGGAAAGGCCTTTACTACGAGAAAGGAAAAAAATACAGGCCGGATGATTATCTGCGTGATTATGCCAAGCACCTTGACTCTGTTGAGATAGACCAATGGTTCTGGAGTTTATTCCCTGGAAACATAAGGCTCCCTGATATCAGAACAGTCAAGATTTATGCGGAATCCGTTCCCGATGATTTTATCTTCACCGTCAAGGCTCCTAATTCTCTGACACTCACACATTTTTACTCCAAACAGCCTCCTCGATATTCCAGTATTGCAGGTAGCCCCAATAAACATTTTCTGGACAATAACCTTCTTTACAAATTTCTCGAGCTTCTATCCCCGATGGGAAAAAAACTGGGGCCTGTCATGTTTCAGTTCGAGTATCTAAACAGAAAAAAAATGCCATCGAAAGAAGTGTTTTTCGACCGATTCCACGAGTTCATTACACAAGCACCAAAAGACTTCCAGTATGCCATCGAGACGCGAAATCCGAATTACCTTTCGAATGATTTTTTTAAATTCCTCAAAGCGCATAATCTCGGCTTCGTCTATTTGGAAGGATATTACATGCCTCCCATTGGCGGATTATTCGAGAAGTATAAACCCAGGACATCTGACTTTTCGATTATCCGTCTACATGGAGGACACAGACTGGAGATTGAAGTTGAGACTGGTCAGGTTTGGAACCAGATTGTGGCTCCCAAACCAGAAGGATTGAACGCTGCCGCAAGGATCGTTCATTTTAACCTTCAACATAAGATTCGCACCTTTGTCAATGTGAATAATCACTTTGAGGGAAGTGCTCCACTCACAATCGAACGTTTTACTGAAGTTCTTCAGCAAACAGAATAAGCCTTTCAAACGAAATCAGAAGTCTAGAGGTCAGTCGAGTTTTGGAATAACGGATAGACGAGTGAACTTCTATCCATTGAATTCCGTACTATAAGATTGAGGAGGTCATTAGCGATGAAGTTAACGAATATTAGAACAATCATGCTGGTCATTCTTCTTGCCGCAGGGTTAGTAGGATGCGAGGTGGCAGGTCAGATAATAGATGATACACACACCATCGAATTGGGAAGAGCTGAGTTTGTAGATGTGAAACTGGATATGGGTGTAGGGGAGTTGGATCTTCATGGAGGAGCCAGGGAACTCATGGAGGCTGAATTCAGGTATAACATCGACCACTGGAAACCCGAAGTGAAATACAGGGTGACCGGTAGGCGAGGAGTCCTGACTGTTAAGCAGGGGAAATCCAGACGCATGACTGTAGGCAGAAAGCGGAACGAGTGGGATGTCGGATTGAATGATGACGTCCCTATCCATTTGACGATTGACTGCGGAGTCGGCCAGAGCAAGCTTGACTTAGCGGGATTGACTCTAAAATCCCTGGATATTGACATGGGTGTTGGAGAGCTGACAGTTGACCTTTCCGGAGATCTGAAACAGAGTCTGGATATTGTCATTGATTGCGGAATAGGAAGCGCCACCATCTATTTGCCTGCGGAAATTGGCATTCGGGCCAAGATTGATCATGGAATCGGTTCGGTGAATGCCAGGGGCTTTAAAAAGAGGAGAGGCGTCTACACCAACGATGCGTATGGTGAAACAGAAATTTCGATCGATATAGAAGTAGATTCCGGTATCGGTAGCTTAGATTTGAGGTTAAGATAGAAACCGGCTTTACTTCGTGTACATCACCTTCCCGCCCACAATGGTGTAGACCACTTCAGCGTTCAGGATTTCATCATCAGGCACGGTCATAATATCTTTGGACAGGACTGTGATATCCGCCAGCTTTCCACGCGTTAATGAACCCAGGATGTCCTCTTGGAAAGCGGCATACGCGCAATCGAGCGTATACGAACGCAGTGCCTCTTCTCTCGTCATCCGCTGATCTGGATAAAAAGCTTTTCCATTTTTCATTATCCGCGTCACTGTCGAGAAAAAACAGGCAATGGGATCAATATCCTCCACCGGGACATCAGTTCCGTTGCAGATGACCGCTCCTGTTTCCATCAGTGCCTGCCACATGTAAGCGCCTTCCTTGGCGCGTTTATCACCCAGCCGCTTAATCACATAGGGGCCGTCGGATGTGCAGTGAATTCCCTGCATAGAGGCGATCACACCAAGCTGGCCAAAACGCGGAATATCATCCGGGTGAAGGTGCTGTGAGTGCTCGATACGCCACCGAAGATCTTTTTTATCCGGATGGGCTTCGAATGCTCCCTCAAAAATATCCAGAGATTCCCTGTTCGCCCGGTCTCCGATGGCATGCACGCAGAACTGGAAATCGTTTTCTATAGCCAGCCGGGCGGTTTCTTTCATGACATCGATGGGAGTGGTGTTCAATCCGACGCTAGTGGGGAGGTCCTCATACGGTTCCAGCAGCCAGGCTCCATGAGGCCCAAGTGCCCCGTCGAGCGAGCGTTTTATGGCTCGGACTGTGAGATGGTTTTCTCCCAGCCCTATGATTTTGTACTCCGAAAGTTTTTCCTGCAAGCGGGAATTGTTATCCCTGATCATGACCCAGAGCCGCATCCCCAGCTTTCCTTCTTCAGCTAGTTTTTTAAAGAGATCGATGGTTTCGAAAGACGAGCCAGCATCATGGAAGCTGGTTACGCCATTTTCAAGACATTCCTGCACAGCCAATTCGACTATCTTTATATGTTCAGCCTCGATTTCTTCAGGACTGCGCTCATCTAAGTATTCACTCGAAGCACTGCGCAACAGGCGCTGCGCTGTTTCCCTGAACGCGCCAATGGGATTTCCCTCTGAATCTCTGACGATTTCTCCTCCAGGTGGATCCGGAGTCTCTTTTGTGATACCTGAGAGTTCCATCGTTTTGGCATTGGCAAAAGAGGCATGTCCACTGGCATGAGAGAGTAAGACAGGATTATCTGGGGAAACCTTGCTCAGAGCATGATGAAACGGAAGGCCATCCACGTTGGGCTGAGGTGTTTTGTCCCACTTCTCCTGATGCCAGCCTCTGCCAAAAATCCATTCTCCAGGCTTCGCTTTTTGAACCGCAGCTTTCACCAGCGACACGACCTCATCCCAGTTTTTAACGTTCATCAAATTCAGACGCATGAGAGAACGTCCCAGGCCGGTGAAATGGCCATGGGCATCGGTGAATCCGGGAATAGCCAATTTTCCCTCAAGGTCAATCACTTGAGTGTTTTCATCAATGCAGCGCTCGACCTTGGCATTGCTTCCCACCTCAATGATGACCCCGTCTTTCACTGCCAGGGCTTGGGCCTCAGGGATCTTTTTATCGACAGTCACGATTTTCCCGTTTATTAGAACGAGGTCC
The DNA here is from genome assembly GCA_964346585.1 of uncultured Eubacteriales bacterium. GTDB lineage: Bacteria > Acidobacteriota > Aminicenantia > Aminicenantales > Aminicenantaceae > SOIA01. The sequence goes on from CAYFVQ010000173.1 coordinate 22,422, forward strand.
GCGGGCCCCCTCTGGGCGCAGCCGACTGAAAAACCAATGACCAAAACACAAAGCATAAATGAAAGAGATTTTAAAAGAAATTTGTGATTCATAATTATTACCCTCCCATATTAAAAATTGGATTGCTTATTCAGCTGGTTTTGATTTCCTAATGGCGCATGGTTTGTAGGCATCGAATTGCAGACGAAAACATATTATTTTCTTTGGGTAGGAAATTCAAGCCTTTTATCCTCTGGAGCCGAACCTACCATTCTCTGGATCTGGATAGCTTGAATTTTCAGACAGAAGAAGGGAAAATAGAAATGTTGTCTCATTATGGAGGGAGTCATGAAAAATATTTTCGCCTTATTCATTCTTTCCGGATTCTTACTCGCAGGAAATGCCTCTTCCCCTCAAAACGACTCGATAACCATCACTATCCTGTATGACAATTACCCTTTTGGTGAAGGGTTGAAAACGGATTGGGGATTTTCCTGTATCATCAAAGGAACAGAGAAGGATATTTTGTTTGATGCTGGAACTAATGGCGATATATTGTCTCATAACTTCACCCAGCTAGGAGTTAATCCAAAAGATGTTGATCTTGTTGTTTTCTCTCACATTCATGGAGACCATACTCAAGGAGTTTTTTGGTTTCTGAATGAGAACAATAAGGTTTCAGTCTATATGCCGATGTCTTTTCCTGAAGATTTTAGTAGAGGAGTCGAGGAAGCCGGTGGTGAAGCCATTCGTGTCGATAAGCGTGTGGAGATTTGTAAAAATGTTCATCTGACAGGAGAATTGACTGGTCCTGCCAATGAGCAGGCTCTGATACTCGATACGAGTCAAGGTCTGGTTGTTATAACCGGATGCGCCCATCCGGGCATTGTGGAGATGGTCAAAAGAGCGAAAGAAGTGATTAAAAAAGATGTTTACCTCGTTTTTGGAGGATTCCATCTTGTGAGTAAATCCGAAGCTGAGGTGAAGGGGATTATCAGACAGTTCAAGGAGTTAGGAGTCCAGAAGGTTGGTGCGACTCACTGCTCAGGAGACTTAGCGATTGGAATGTTCAAAAAAGCGTATCAAGAGAATTTTATTCAGATGGGAGTCGGAAGAGTTATTCAAATAAAAAAGTAAGGCCTAAAAATCCATAGAAAAGTCTGAAATGAATAGAAAAATAAAAAACAGGAGAGATAAACTGGCTCATGACAAAGACTGAGGTTGACCGTTATTCATAAAAGGAGGGAGAGAATGAAAAAAGAACTCATCTTCATTTTCTTGTTTGTCTTTCTCTTGGGATTTCAAAATCAATCTTTTGCTCAGCTGACTGTTGAAGAAGTCGCAGAAAGAGAGAAATGGGAGAAGTTCCTCGTAGAAGCAAAAGTTACTGAATTCAGTCAGCCGTTGGATCCACGGGAAGCGGTCACTGAACCCTGGAGACTGAAGCTGGAGAAGGATGGAATCGTTAAATATGGCTGGTGGAAGAATGTGGAGGGGCGGCCTAAAGGGTACCTTGATAAATGGAAATGGGAAATCGCCGCATATCGGTTGGATAAGCTTTTAGGATTTAATATGATTCCTCCGTATGTGGAGAAAAGATTCCAGGGAGATCGAGGCGTAATTTCCTTTGAAGCAGAATACATGATGAAGTACAGCGAGAAACAGGAAAAGAATATAAAATGTCCTCGACGCTATGTGATTGCCTACAATAAAGCCACCTACCTGATGAGAGCCTGGGATAACTTGATCGCCAACGATGACAGGAACGACGATGATATTCTCATCACCGAGGACTGGCGCCTGATCCTTATCGACCACTCCCGCGCTTTCCGGACTTCAAAGAAGTTCACAAAGAAACTCATCAACACAAGGAAAGGAGACAAAGAACCGATGAGGATGCTTCCCCGGACTTTTGTCGAGAATCTGAAACGCCTTGATTTTGAAAAGATCAAGAATTCTGTCGGCGATTACTTAACAGATAAGGAAATCGACGCGGTGCTTATCCGGAGAGACCTGCTCCTCCAGGAGATCAACAGGCTCATCGAGAAGTTTGGCGAAAATATATTCCTGTACTGAATCATTAAGCGGCGTCGTAATGAATATATGATCGCTTTCTATTATGAGTTATTGGAATTTATGGGAGCTGCTCGTGCCAACTTCACGAATTATCTTCAAGCAGCCTCTATTCATGACAATATTTTTTGATTTCTGGCACAAATAATCGCCGCAGAAATTTCTAAGAACTTTTGACATCAGATTTCACCTGTGCAATAATTTTTCGCGCTTGAAGGAGAATTTTCGTTCCTAATGGGTAAGAGCCAGTGAAGAAAAAGAAAACTGAAAAACTGAAATTCAAAGAAGGAAGAGACCTGCTCATTAAAATAAGCGGAGCTGTGGCTCGTGCCATCTTTTCGTTTTTGATACCGGGCGGGCTCATCATCCTTATTGCTTTCCTTGTGACGAGAGGGCCGATTGTAGAAGCTGTGCCTAGTCTGGCTCGTATCTATCCTTGGGTCATTTTAGTTGCCGGGATTCTGTTCGCATGGCGGTTCAACAGAAGCCAGCTCATTTTTGTCATTTTGGCTCTGGCTGTGGTCGACAGGTCATTGCTCCAGTTTGCTGCCCAAGAAACAGATCTAACAGGCATGGGTGAGACTGTTTATAATGCAATTGCTTTTCTCCTTCCTTTAAATCTCATCCTGTTTTCCATGATGAAAGAACGAGGTATTTTAAGCCTTGATGTCCTGATGCGATTGAGCTTGATTCCCATGCAGGTATTTGGAGTGGCTCTGATCAGCCATTACCCGAGTTTAGGCTTTGCCGTTTATTTGAAGCACACCTTTTTTAACTGGCCGATACTCGATAAAATTCCGATGCCTCAGCCAGCTCTTATCGCATTCGTTTTTGCCGCTTTTCTCCTTCTGAATCGATACATACGAGATCGAGGAGTTATTGAATGCGGCTTTTTCTGGGTGTTGATTTCCAGCTTTCTCGCTTTAGTTTCTGGTGATATCGGGCAGGTTTCCACAATTTATTTGTCAACAGGCAGCCTTGTCTTGATTATCTCTGTTATCGAGATTTCATATGGAAGGGCCTACCGTGATGAGTTGACCGGACTCCCGGCTCGCAGAGCCCTGAACGAAGCCCTTTATCAGCTGGGGGGTACATTTACAGGAGCGATGATTGATATCGACCATTTCAAAAAATTTAACGACCGTTACGGTCATCATGTTGGAGACCAAGTATTACGTATGATTGCCTCCAAACTTGATAATGCCGGAGGTGGAGGGAGAGCCTTTCGCTACGGGGGCGAAGAATTCGTGATGGTTTTTCCGGGAAAGAATATGAATGAGACCATCCCTCATCTGGATCAGCTCAGGAAGGAAGTCGCAGATTCAGGCTTTTTCCTCCGGGGTTCTGACCGCCGTATCAAAGAGCAAAAAAGCGCGAAGGGAGACAAAAAATCTCGAGGGAGAACCAGAGTGACAATAAGTATAGGTGTGGCAGAGCGCAATGAACAGAATTCTAACCCTCAACAGGTCATCAAGGCCGCGGATAAGGCTCTCTACCGCGCAAAGAATAAAGGTCGAAACCGAGTCAGCAAATAGAAAGAAAAAAGGGGACAGGCCCCTTTTTTAAGGGACTGTCCCTCTTCTTCAGAAAAAGGGGCCTGTCCCCTTTTTTTTACAAAAGAAAAAGTTATTGACTTCGATGAGCAGTCCAGATAAATTAACTTCCTGAGTTGAATGCGACTTGGGTTGACTCATGCTCTTTTCAAACTTCTTCTATTCAAGAAATCATTCATTTGAGACCGAAACGTTATTTCTAATCGGATTCTGATTGGATAATGAAGTGGATGATTTTCACTCGCTGCAAGATCTTCTTTTATGGATTCAATTTCATTTATTTGCCGAATTTTAAATAAGGAGGTTTAAATGAAAAAAACGAATGTACAATTGACAATTTTTTGTTTGCTTCTATTCAGTCTGGGATTGGGAATATCAATCAGTGCGCAGGAAAACTACAAGCTGTTGATCAAAGAGACCTACATGGAAATGGAATCAGTCGGGAGCCCGAATATATCGCCTGATGGAAAACAGATTCTTTTCACACGGGGCTGGGTAGATAAGATCAATGACCGCACCAGAAGCAACCTCTGGATTGTGGATGTCGAGGGTCAACGAGTCCGTGAGCTCACGCATGGCGATTGGAGAGATTTTTCTCCTGTCTGGTCACCGGATGGCACGAAGATCGCTTTCCTGTCTGATAGAGACGGGACCACGCAGATTCATGTGATGTGGTTGGATACACGTGAAGTGGCCCAGCTGACTCATCTTGAACGGTCTCCTGGAAGCCTGAGATGGTCGCCTGGAGGTAAGCATCTCGCTTTCACTATTTTTGTCCCGGATGCGAAGCCGCTTCTCTCTGTGAAACTCCCCAAAAAGCCAAGAGGGGCGAAATGGGCCGCACCGGCTGTAATTGTTGACCGTTTATCCTGGGCAAGAGATGGTCGTGGATACCAGCCGAAGGGATACACGCATATCTTTGTGATTGATGCTGAGCTGGGAGGTACGCCCCGCCGGATCACATCGGGTGACTATTCTCACAGCAGTCCCCAGTGGTCTGCAGACGGGAAGAGGATATTTTTCAGCGCTATCCGCAAACCGGATGCGGAATACTTGCGCGGCGATTCTGAGATCTATTCGGTTGATCTCGCTACGCTTGAAATCAAGCCGCTCACAGACAGGAAAGGCCCTGACCGCAGCCCCAGCGTTTCGCCGGATGGAAGATGGATCGCCTACACAGGATACAATGACAAAAATTTCACAAGCCATCTATCCAACTTGTATCTTATGGATGCGACCGGATCAAAAAAGAGGGTTCTTGCCGTTAACCTACCCAACTCACCGTCAAACGTGACCTGGGCTCGGGATAGTTCAGGGCTCTACTACATGATGCGCGAAAAGGGAGAATCCAATCTTTACTTTGTTTCGCTCAATCGAAAGTTTCAAAAAATCACAGAAGGAGTCCATTATTTATCCGGACTTTCGATGGCAGCAAACGGGCAGGTGGCCTCCACTCTTTCGACTTTTACCAAACCGGGTTACTTGGTGACTTTTAACCTGCGGAACCCAAGGAACATCAGAAAGCTTGTGGATGTCAATGAAGACGTCCTGGCGAATGTGAAGCTCGGAGATGTCGAAGAATTGTGGTTCAAGTCTCCCGATGGGCTTGACCTGCAGGGCTGGCTCATCAAACCCGCTGAGTTCAAACCGGGCGAAAAATATCCGATGATCCTTTATATCCACGGCGGGCCCTGGGCTATGTATACGGTAAGATTCAGTTGGCCCTGGCAGAATTTCGCGGCAAATGGCTATGCTGTCTTGTACATGAATCCAAGAGGAAGCACGGGGTATGGGCAGGATTTTGTGAATGGAATTCAGTTTTCCTACCCTGGGAAAGATTATGATGACCTGATGGCTGGAGTGGATGCAGCGATCGCCAAGGGATTCATCGACGAAGAAAATCTGTTCGTCTGCGGAGGAAGTGGCGGTGGAGTCCTAACGGCCTGGATCGTGGGCCATACAAATCGCTTCAGGGCGGCTGTGTCGATGCGGCCGGTGATCAACTGGCATTCCTTTGTGGGAACGACCGATGGTTCTGGCTGGTACCGCCAGTTCCAGAAATATCCCTGGGAAGACCCGATGGAGTTCGCGGTTCGTTCGCCTCTTCATTATGTGGGGAATGTGACAACCCCGACCATGGTCATGACAGGAGAGGCCGATTTAAGAACCCCCATGGGGCAGAGCGAGGAGTATTACAGAGCGTTGAAGATGCTTAAAAAGGAGACATTGCTGGTGCGGATGCCTGATGAATACCACGGATGGAGACGCCCCTCGCACAGGCTTCTCCAGCAGCTTTATCTCATGGCCTGGTTCGAGAAGTACCATGTGAAATCCTGATCTGAAGATATTAAGGAAGAGAAAGAGGACGCAGCAATAGTCGGATATATGGGCTCAAGCTTCATCTTCAAAAAAGTAAAAATATATTCAGTTTTCTGTGGAAACTAGGTATTTTACAGCCCTGTGGTGCAATAATAAAAATTTTGGAAATTTCAGAATAATGAGTTTACTCTTGAGAAAAAAAATGATTTTATTTCTTTTTCTGTTCCCGGCGTTGCTCGTGGCTCAGACTGAAAAGAAACAGGATGTCTGGGAGCCTGTGAAATTCTTGGTCGGAGAATGGGAGGGCAGAGGAGAAGGAAAATCAGGGATTTCAAAGGTATGGAAGGATTGGCAGTTTGCATTGAACGGGAAGTTTCTCCAAATGAAGACCAAAGCTGTCTTCGAGCCCCAGGAACAAAATCCAAGGGGTGAGACGCATGAAGACCTGGGATATTTCAGCTTCGATGGAGCGAGAAAGACAATCGTGTTCAGACAGTTCCATGTTGAAGGATTCATCATTCAGTATGTGATTGAGAGTATCTCTAGCGATGGGCAAACAGTGACTTTCGCCTCCGAGCAAATCGAGAATGGTCCTCCTGGGCTTATAGCCAAATTAATATTCAAAGCTTTGGATGCAGGTACAGTGGAGGAAAGATTCGAGTTGGCATTCTCTGGGCAGGAGTTTGACTGTTACAATACAAATATCATCAAGCGGAAAAAATAAGCTCCAATGGTTCAGATTTTATTAAAGCGATTGAGATGAGAGTGTATAACGAATTCAAGTTCAAGTTGAAAAAAAATTTCTAAAAATTTACAGTGCGATAAATAACCTGGTCAATGGAAAAAGTGGTTTGAGATGAAAATACTAGATAGGCTCAACGCGAGAATAGCCCGTACGCTCATAAAAGATTTCGATAATACCGACAACCAGAAGGTACGCATCCAGCATGGCCTTCTGGCTGGCTGGGTTTCCATTTTCGCTATCCTTCTGCTGTTTGTGGTGAAGATGGGGCTTGGAATAATGGCTGATTCCATATCAGTCGTCGCCAATGCATTTCATCTTCTCTCGCATCTGGCCAATTCTGTCATCCTTGTGGTTAGCTTCTACTTGACCGCGCGTCCGGCCACAGCCAAAACTCCTTTCGGGCATGGAAGGATGGAACATGTTGCGCCCTTGATTATGGCCATCTTCCTTTTTGTCTCAGGGATTCAGATTGGAGAGAATTCCGTGCATCAGGCTATCGAACCTCATGAAGTTCATTACTGGAATGCTTTGCCGTGGATTCTTTTCGCCACAATCCTAATCAAACAGTGGTTGACTCGATTTGTCCGCCTCCTGGGGAAAAGAGTCAATTCTCATGCAATCATGACAACCGCTGCCCACCACAATATTGAAGCTGTGATTTCTTTAACGGTTATTGCAGGATTGGTGGCAGGGCACTATTTTCATCGTCCTGAAATGGATGGCTATATTGGGATAATGGTCTCTATCTGGTTGCTCTATCTTGGATTTGCTCACGGCCGGGAAGCTATCGTTCCGCTCTTAGGCCAGGCGCCGAGCCGGGAGATGCTGCAAAAGATCAGAGAGACAGCTAAGTCAACCAAAGGAGTTGAGGATGTCCATGAGATTATCGTCCACAACTATGGATCACTCAACACACTCTCTATGCATGTGGAAATACCGGAGAAATACGGGCCCGCAGAAATGCATGAGATCGCTGAGAGCTGTGAATGGAATCTGCGGAAGAAGTTCGGTGGTGAGGTCATTTGCCATACAGATCCTCTCATAGAAAAAACTTCAGAGGTTATGGCTATTGAGGATCAATTCAAAAAGGTCCTGGCAGGCTTTCCCGAGGTTATCAGCTATCATGACTTCCGTGTGGTGGCTGCGTCTCGCGAAAAAATCGTACTCGTGGCAGATATCGATGTCAGTGAGGATGTGCCTGAATCCAAGTTTGAAAAGACTGCGAAGGAATTGGAAGCAAAATGCAAGGCAGAAATCCCGAACATCGAGTACTGCCAGTTTTATGTAACTCCCAAGTATGCCTATTGAGACCTGATGAAGAAGTCATGAAGAAAAAAGGAGACTGTTCCTTTAAGTCTTTATTATAGAAAAGGCAGGGACTGTCCCTCTTTTTATAATTCAGGTTAAGTGATTTCAGTCATATGAGCCTGATGATTCTAGTCTGATGAGATTTGAATTTCCTTTATCAAAGCAGGAGGAACGATGAGAGGAATGAAAAAGCTAAGAAAAGGTTTTTTAATGTTCTTTGTGCTTTTTATTTTTGTGCTTTCCATCCATGCATCTGATATTGGCCCCTCGAATGGCTACCTGGTCATAGTCGGAGGATCCATGCGTGACCCGGCAATTTTTGCCCGATTCATCGATCTGGCCGGCGGTCCGGACGCTCCCATCGTCATTATTCCCACAGCCGGTGCGGGAGAGAACTATGATCAATACTGGCGTGGGTTGAGGAGATACAGAGAGGCGGGAGCGAATAATCTGACTGTTTTGCATACAAGGGACCGGGCTGTGGCTGATTCGGAGGAATTTGTCCGTCCAATTCAGGAGGCCCGTGGCGTCTTTTTTTCTGGCGGCCGTCAATGGCGCCTGGCTGATTCCTATCTCAACACCCGGACTCACAAAGAACTTTTGGCCTTACTGGACCGTGGAGGTGTGATCGGCGGCTCTTCTGCAGGAGCTACGATTCAAGGATCATTTTTAGTCCGGGGGGATACAAAAGGGAATATGACCATGATCGGTGATCATGTCGAAGGATTTGGATTTCTGAAGAATGTGGGAATCGACCAGCACCTTTTAAAGCGGAACCGCCATTTCGACATGATCGAAGTCATTGAAAAATACCCGGAATTACTGGGAATCGGGATTGATGAAGACACAGCCATAGTGGTCCAGGGAGACAGGTTTGAAGTGATCGGCCAGGGATATGTGGCCATTTATGACCAGAAGAGGCTTATCCCACCCAATGGACAGTTCTACTTTCTGGCTCCGGGTGACCGCTTTAACCTGAAAAAGCGGGAAACTTTAAGGCCTTCGCAGACGATGAGGCCGCTTGACCGTGTGAAGCCGGGAAAATGGCCTAAAAAGAAAAAAGAATGAATTCATTCGATTAGGTGTCAAGGATTCAGCAGTATATTGCGTTGTTCATCAGATTGAAAAACTAGATTTTAAGAGTGTGTTCTGATTAATTGTTAAGATGAAAAAAATACGTTCTTGCTTTTTAAAAAATGTTCTGACTTCAACGTAGTGAGGCACACACCATTTATGAGAAGCTTTTTATGAGATGAGAAAAGGGGATAGCGACATGTTTAGAGAGTTTGGAAAGAATACAAGATTCAGTTGGTTTGTGATACTCAGTTTCTGTTTTATCTTCAATTCTTATTCATGTAAACAGCCCGAGCCTCCATCTATTCCAACACCTGTCGAGGTGCCGGCGGGCCAAAAAGTCAAGCATGATCCATTTCAGGCGGCTATCAGCCGTTTCGAAGCCAAGCTGGCACAGGATGTGGCTGAGGATAGCATGGGAAGTATATCCGCAGGCGTGGTTGTTGGGAATGATGTTGTCTGGGCAAACGGTTTTGGCTGGGCTGATATAGAGAAGCAGATATCCGCAGATGCAGAGACTATATACCGAACAGGTTCAATCTCAAAATCTTTTACTGCCGTACTCATGATGCAAATGGTAGAGAAGGGATATTTCAAACTCGATGATCCTGTCGAAAAGTATTTTTCAGAGATAAATAATCTGGCTGATAAACCTGAAAATGCAAGGCCGATCACCTTTAGACATCTCGCCAGCCACACATCAGGTCTTATTCGTGAGCCAAAGCTGGAAGGTGCGGCGGCAGGTCCTATCGCTCAATGGGAGGATAAGATCTTGGCTTCAATTCCCAAGACATCCTACCAATCACTTCCTGGCGAGAGATATTCCTATTCGAATATAGGATTTGGAATGCTGGGGCTTGCTGTTTCCCGGGCTGTGGGAACGCCGTTCATGGACTTGATTCAAGAACAAATTTTCGACCCGCTTGGTATGGCCAGTAGCTTTTTTATACTGACGGATGAGCATATCCTGCATCTTTCAATGGGGTACGTGAAGAGAAGAGATGGCACGGTGGATGCCAAGTTTCCGGCGAGAGAGCATGCCGGCCGTGGCTATAAGGTTCCAAACGGTGGCATTTATTCCACGGTCGGAGACCTGTCAAAGTTTGTGGCGGCTATGATAGGCGCATCAGACAAAAATATATTCTCTGAAGAGACTCGCAATGAAATTCTCAAAAGGCAAACTCCAGAGGGGAGAGGTGGCTATGGACTGGGATTTTCGATAGGAACAGATGAAGATGGCTTTACCTCCGTAGGACACGGTGGCTCTGTTGCCGGGTATAACGCAAGCATGGTTTTCGACCCTGAATCAAAAATTGGAGTTGTCATTTTTCGAAATTATAACCGAGGGAAAACAAACCTTGGCCGTTCCATAAGAGATTTACTTAAGGAGCTTGTCAATTCAAAACCTCCTTTCTAGAACCTAAAGGATTGGCCCTCTGTGAATAAAAATTTTTTAGATAGGATTATGCAGAGAAAAAAACCAGATTTCCGCATGGGGAAAATGTAATTGAATAAGGACTAATAGGATGAAACATCGTGGCAAGACATACTGGCGGAGAAAACGAAATAAGATTTTAAAAAAGCATGTTATTCCCAAAGGAAAAGTGCTAGATGTGGGGAGTGGCTGGAGGATTCATTATAAAAATGCGGTTCGACTCGATATAAATCCAGATTATAATCCTGATGTGGTTGCGGATATCCAAAAGGGAACTGATTTTCCAGACGGCCACTTTGATACCATTCTACTATTTGATGTGCTCGAACATCTTGAATATCCGCACAAAGCAGTTGAAGAAATGAAAAGACTGCTCAAGCCTGGTGGGACGATTTATATTACAGTGCCCTTCTGTTTTCCTCGGCATGGAGTGGAATATTACAGGTTCAGCGATTTAGCGCTCCGAAGGATGCTCGATGGTTTCGAAGTCCAGATTATCCCGGTGGAAAAAAGCAAATTCTGGAACCTCGTCTGGAATTATTACATGCATGATATAATCGTTGAGGGATATTTTGTAAGGGCTGAGAAAGTATAAATCCTCTTTTCTTCTCATTTAATTTAATTATAAAGTTAATTATTTGATATTTTCTCCTTAAATTTGACTCTTTGAATGTGAGTTGTTATTCTTTTTCACCAGAGTGACTGGGAACAATGAGTATAAAATGTCCTCAATGTCAATTTGAAAACCAAGACGAGAGCCACTTTTGCAGTAAGTGTGCGACTCCGCTGATTTCACCAGAGGAAATCTCTGCTGCCCCAACAAAAACTCTTGAAACACCCATAACCCGTCTTACAAGATCGAGCACTTTTGCCCAGAGGTATGAGGTCATTGAAGAACTGGATAAAGGCGGGATGGGGAAGATTTATAGAGTATTCGACAATAAGATTGAACAGGAAGTCGCCTTGAAGCTGTTAAGACCTGAGATAGCTGCGGATAGCAATACTATCACGCGATTTAAAAATGAGCTGAAATTTGCCCGAAATATTGCGCACAGAAATGTCTGTCGTATGTTTGACCTAGGGGAAGAAGGAAATGCGTACTACATTACTATGGAATACATCCCGGGTGAAAATCTGAAGAGCTCGATAATAAGGATGGGGAGATTAACTATTGGCAAAGCTATTTCCGTTGCCAAGCAGGTGTGTGAAGGATTGTCTGAAGCACATAGGTTAGGAGTCGTGCATCGTGATTTGAAGCCTGGAAACATCATGATCGACAGCGAAGGGAATGCACGTATTCTGGATTTCGGAATAGCCCGATCTCTCCGGTCCAAAGGAATGACTGGTGAAGGAACTATGATCGGGACGCCGGAATACATGTCTCCTGAGCAGGTCGATGGAGAGGAAGCAGACCAGCGTTCGGATATCTATTCACTAGGTGTGATTCTTTATGAAATGGTAACAGGGAGAGTCCCGTTTAAAGGAGATACTCCGATCAGTGTGGCTGTAAAGCATAAGTTGGAAACCCCTCCAGACCCAAATGAGGTCAATCCACTGATACCTGGAGATCTCAATCGAATGATAATGAGATGTTTAGATAAAGATAAAGAAAAAAGGTATCAAAACGTTGATGAACTTTTATCTGAACTCGTAAAGATTGAAAAAGGCATTCCAATTTCAGAAATCGTTAAGCCAAAGAAAAAGCGAAAACTCGGGAAAAGAGATGTCATCCAACGGAAAAAGATTTTGATCAGGGGGGCTGCGATCAGCAGCATTTGTATTGTTCTCTTGGTGGTTTTTTTTCTCCTGTTTGGTAAAAATTTTAAAGTGCAATTTGGGACACAAAAAACTATGGACTCATTGGCTGTGCTTCCATTAAAAAATCTTACAGGGAAAACGGAATTGGATTCTTTTGCTGAGAGGATGACCGAGGCACTGATTAATGGATTGGCAAAAACTGGGGCCTTTCGTCGTATTCCACCCAGCACATCAGTGATGCAGTATAAAACTGCACCAAAACGAATAACAGAAATTTCCAAGGAATTGGACGTGGAGTCAGTCATAGAATGGACAATGGTTTTAGATGAGAAACGACTTCTCATCAGTTTGAAGTTAATAGAAGGAAAAAGAGAACAGACTGTATGGGATAATATTTACACACGAGATATGCAGAAAGATTTATTATCTTTGGGCGTTGTAAGGGCTCCTGCCGAGGCTCTTGAGCTTGTCGGCACTATTGTAAAAGATATTATTGCTCAAATAGCTGACAGGGATATATCTCCTTAAGTTTAGTCTTTGGTTTGAGAGTGCTTTGGAGGACGTGCTGTTCAAGGTAATATTAACGAAATTGGACCTGGAGTTAAGAAAATATCCGATTGAACAATAGAATTCTAACAAAGAATTCAATTGAATTATATCTCTGGATGCGTTCATTCCGGGGAATCGAAAAGCATATTTTTCGATCATTGTACGAAGGAGGTTCTAATGCTTCGAAAAAACGAAAGGATAATGTTGTTCCCTTGTCTGGTTGTTTTCTTGGTCTCCTTGGCTTTCAGTCCTGTCCTTTCCAAGGAAAAGCCGCAGGTCATCCCCAAGGAGACAAGGAAGATTGCATCATTGAGAAAGGCAGTGGATTTGGAGATAGACGCATTGAGCGCCCGTTTGGTCGAGATCAACGATTGGATGTACAATAATCCTGAACCTGGTTTTCTTGAATTCAAGGCCGCCGGGATGCTGACCGATGAGTTGAAGAAGCATGGCTTTGAAGTGGAAATGGGCGTGCCCGGCCTGCCGCCCAATTTTGATCGGCTGAAGGTGGTTGGAGGCTTCCCGGTTGATTATTCGGGGCCTTCTGGTCTCCCAACCGCTTTCAAGGCCAAGTACAAAGGAAAGTCAGAGCATCCGGTCATAGGCATAACGGTCGAGTACGATGCCCTACGCGGGGATCCACCGTTCCACGGCTGTCAGCACAACATGCAGGGACCCACAGGAATCGGGGCAGCGATCGCCCTGGCTAAGGTCATGGAAAAGAATAATATTCCGGGAAGTGTGTGGGTCATAGGCGCACCGGCCGAAGAAGTTGGCCCACCCACCAAGGCCGTGATGGCTCAAACAGGCTATCTGGATGGAATAGACTTCATGTTCAGGAGTCATGGCACATCTCGGTCAACGCTTCGTTTCCCGGGTGGGTTTTCCGCACGGCACATCCGGCAGATGAAATACACGTTCCACGGAAAATCCGCTCACGCGCAACAGCCTTGGCAGGGAAGGAGCGCTCTGGATGCGGTCCTTCTTCTCTTCCATGCAGTGGATATGATGAGAGAGCATTCAGAGCCGCAGTTCAGGTTTCATGGAATCGTCAGTGACGGCGGCAAGGCTCCCAATATCGTACCCCAGGAAGCCTCTGCCCTCATGTGGATTAGACACCTTAGGGATGAGACTCCAGCTGGTTCGTTAACGCCCAAGAGGGCGAGAGAAATGATCGAGAAAAAAGTTGAAGCACTGGACAATATGGCTAAAGCGGCTGCTCTTGCGACCGAGACAACAGTTGATATTGACCATTACGGCGAGTACCAACCGGGGATTGCGGTGAGCATAATCAATGATATTGTTTTCCAGTATGGAGTCGAGTACGGGGGAGTGGGAATTGGTGAGAGAGCTGTTCCCAGACACTGGGAAGAGACTGGTTTCGCCACTCTTGTTGTTCCGGGGGCGCATGTTGGCATCGGAACAGAAGGTCTCCCCAGTCGTGTCGCAGGGCATTCTCAGGAAAACGCCGACATTACAATAAGTGAAGCTGGACATACGTCTTTGATCTTGACAGCGAAAGTCATGGCTGCCAGTGGTTTGCGCCTCCTGATGGATAAAAAACTTCGTGACCAGGCCACAGCCGAACACGCTGAATGGTTAGAAAAGTACAGTAAATAAATCTAGCGAGGACTGATCCTGTTAAGAGGAGTGGTCGTGGATGATTTTCCAGCCCTCGTTCCTTTGCTGGAAGATTATCGTAAACAGACCTTCTTTTGAGGAATCCTTTAAAGCGAGTTTGTACCTTCCCAAGACATAGACATAGTCATTCGAGAGGACTTTTATTTCGATATCGGTAAAATCCAGTTTTCCCCAATTCTCCTCTGTGTAGCTCTTTTTATACCTGGAATACAAAGCCTCCCAGCCATAAAGCCGACTGTTCCCGGATTGAAAAGTAAAGTCTTCTGACTTCCAGTAATCTTCCATGAAACCTTCAATGCTTTGTTCATTCCAGGAGGCCTTTTGTCTATCGAGAACAGTTTGAATCTCTTCTTTAATTTTTAGAATATTGAGAGCAGGCTCTGCGCAGGAGAATAATATCAAGAGCATCAAGGTTGTAGGCAGATAAATCATGGATTTTTTCACTTTTTTCTCCTTTGAGATTCAGGATTAAACGGAAATTTTAAACAGTGAAGATAAGCCGGCTTTCTTTTTTCTCGCTTACGCTGGCAAAATGGTCAAAGAAATTGAGCACATCAGTTAGATTTTTGCCTTCTTCCATTTTTTCGATGGCTTTCGCTTCAATTCTTTGGATGTTTTCAGCGGTATCCAGGATTTCTGTTACTTCTTTTTCGTCCATGACGATAACTCCATCATTATCACCAAAAACTACATCTCCTGGTGAGACAGATACTCCGCCACAGTTGACTTGAATCTGCGTTTTGAAGATTTTGGAGGAAGTTCCGGCTTGAGGAGTGATGTATCTAGAAAATACTGGAAAATTGATATTCCTTATTCCTTCAACATCACGGCACGCCCCGTCCACGACAATCCCTCCAAGTTTCTTCTTTTTTGACTCAATGGCGAACATTTCCCCAGCTAAAGCGATCTTCTCGCCTTCCCCATCGATCACGATCACCTCTCCTTCCTGTGCATCGTGCAGCGCTTTGATGACTGTTAAAAAGTCAGCTTGGCAGTGCACGGTGTGCGCTCTGCCGATCATTTTGACACCCCTGGTGATCGGGCGTATATCCGGGTCCATGATTCGTAGTTTTTTTCCACAATCGCAGAGACAGGCCGTGTCCAATTTGGCTAATCTGTCTCTTATAGTTTTAAGATCCATGATGCCCTCCCCAGTTATTATAGAGATTTGTCATTCATTTTCGCTCTTTTGGAGCGGATTTGATTCTAAAAAGAAGCCCTTTATCTATCCCAAGAAAAAAACTTTCCATTAAAAGTGATCCGCCTTCTGTATTACGGGTTTAAATCATATTTTCTCCCCTGCAATAAAGTCAAGAGATTAATCTTATTCGATTTATTAATTCATCTTCGAAGCATATTTGATGATTCGGATAAAATGAAGTAAAAAGATGCACTGCAGCAAGTTTTTCCTTTAGGAAATGATGTTGAGTTCACGGAGATAGCCCTTAAAGTTGAATCTCGGTCGGTATCCAAGCTGCTTTTCAGCCTTACGGATAACATAAACTCGATCGATGCTCTTGGGCAGCTTCCAACTTCGCTGGGCAAATTGTTTATCAAGTGAGGGGAAATGACGCAGCAGCACGCGCGGCGCATCGTGAAGAAGTTCATGCGTTTCATTTTTTGAGAATGGAGAGCGGGCCGAGATGTTAAAGACATCGTATCCCTTTGAGTCAACTTCCATGGCGAGAATATGCGCTTCAGCCGCATCCCTCACATCGACTCCCCGGTACAGCCTGTAGATAGCCATAAAATATTCGGGTTCTGGAAAGAATCTGGAAACGCGCAAGCTGATACAAGGCAGCCCATGTTTCTCAGAGAAAGACCTGCACAAGTCTTCGGCGGCGATCTTTGTTTCATCATAGATATCCCGGGGCTCAGGGACGAGATCTTCTGTTACCCAGACTGCTTCTTCAGCAGGATTCATGGCATGACCATAAAGAGAAGTTGTGCTGGTGTAGACAAAACGATGAACTTTGTTTTTTATCGACGCTTCAAGGAGGTGGCGTGTCCCATCGATGTTTGTTTTCACGAATGATTCAGCGGGATATTCCTTCAAATGCGGGGCATGGAGCGAGGATGTGTGGATGACTGTATCTATGTCTTGAGTCACAGAATATATGAAATCCCGGTTGGTGATGTTCCCTTCCTGTGTTGTGTATTTCCCAGGAGAAAGATCGATTCCAATTACAGTGTGGTCTTTTGAAAGCATAGAGGCGATGACTGAGCCTATTTGGCCAGATGTGCCGGTCACGAGTATCCGCATTTTATTGTCTAAAAATACGTTAAAGCAAAAATTATATTTTTTATTCAGACAAATTACTTCAGTCTCTCAGATTCGTATGTCTCTGAATTCGAACCAGAGGAAAGATTAAGGTTATTTGCTTAATGACTACATATTTTATATTTTAAATGATAATTTTCCAATGAGTTGGAATTATGAATCATTCAGTCAAGACTTAGATATTTAAAGTCATTAGGCAAAAGTCTATAATAGTGTGAAGAAAGGATTCAGATGAAGCTCCTGAAAATTGGGATTTCCGGCGTTCGAGGAATTGTGGGCGAGACAATTATCCCGGAGCTGGTTATGGATTTTGCCTGCGCATTCGGCACTTTTCTTGATTCGAAAAAGGTTCTGGTCGGCAGGGATACAAGAGTCTCTGGCCCCATGCTTCATGAAGCCACTCTTTCAGCCTTAGTCTCCACGGGATGCACTGTCCTGGATTTGGGGATTTGTCCCACGCCCATCATTCAATACATGGTTAAGAATCTCAAAGCCAAGGGAGCTGTGTCGATTACCGCCGGGCACAATGACTTGAAGTGGAATGCATTGACTTTTATCAATCGAGATGGGACTTATCTGAACATGTTTCAGGGAGAAGAGGTCCTGGATATCTACCATCTTGGGAAATTCACTAAAGTTCCTGTTGACCGCTTGGGGCAGATAGAGCCGATTGATGATTGTATGGATGTTTATTTTAAGGAATTAAAGAAGTTTTTGAATGCTGAAGCCATAAAAAAAGCAAAATTTAAAGCGGTTATTGATCCCTGTAATGGAGCCGGAGCAAAAAATATCGATGTCTTCAGTCAGCAACTGGGATTTGAGCTCATACCGGTCAACAATGAGCCAAACGGATACTTTCCGCATGACCCTGAGCCCAGACCCAGAAATGCTCAGGAAGTGGCTTCAGTCATGAAAGCTGTGAATGCCGATGTGGGATTTTTATTGAACAGCGATGCCAGCCGGGTTTCTTTTGTTGCTGAAAACGGAGAGACTTTATCGGAAGAATTCACTCTTCCTCTGATAGCGAAATATTACCTGGAGAAAAATCCAGGGATAGTCGTCACTAACCATTCATCTTCACGGATGATCGAAGAAGTGGCGCGGGGAAAGAATTGTCCGGTACTGAAGGTCAAAGTCGGTCAGTCCTATTCCATTCAATCCTTGATCAACGAGGATGGAGTCATGGCCGGGGAGGGGAGTGGAGGAATCGCCATCCCGGAATTTCAGCCCGCCTTCGACGGTTTTTTAACCATGGGCATGATAATGGAAATCATGGCTGTGAGGAACAAGAAAGTTTCAGAACTAGTCGAGGAACTTCCTCGCTATCACATAGTCAAAGAGAAGATATACTGTCCGCCCACAAAGATTCACTCGGTCGTGAATGAGGCGAAAAAACTCTATGCCAACAGAGATATCGACAGTGCGGATGGTGTTAAAGTAGAAGACAAGGACGGCTGGATTCATGTCCGGACCTCAGCCACAGAGCCGATGATACGAGTCATTGCTGAGGACAGATCCAGAGAAAAAGCCAGGGAAAGGGTTGAGGAAGTATTGAATTTTATTTCCGTGTTGGTCAAATGAAAAGAGCGACGTCTTTACAAATTAGTGTTTCGGGAGTCCGGGGAGTTGTGGGCGAGAGCCTGACACCTCAACTCGCGTCGAAATTTGCCCAGGCTTTCGGAACTTACTTAGGAAGGGGAACCGTTATCATTGGTCAGGATTCGAGACAATCGGGAACCATGGTGAGAAAAGCCGTTCTTAGCGGGCTCTTGTCTGTGGGTTGTCAACCTGTTGAAATCGGTATCTGTCCGATTCCTTCCATACAGTTTTTAACAAAACAGTCCAAGGCCATCGGAGCCATAGCCGTGACAGCCAGCCATAATCCGAAAGAATGGAACGGCCTGAAATTTATCAACAAAGAGGGACTCTATTTAAACTATCATCAGGTGGATGAATTTCTGGATATCTATCATCAGGGGGAGTTTTCGCTGGTGGATGTGGAAAAATATAGAACTCCTGAATTCAAAAAGAATCCCGCTGAGCCTCATCTGAAGAAACTGCTGTCGTATTTCAATGTGGGTCTGATTGGCCAAAAAAAGTTTAAAGTAGCGGTCGACTGCACCAACGGAGCCGGAGCTGTGTTGGCTCCTCGTTATTTAGAAAAACTGGGTTGCGAACTGGCTTTGCTCAACTGCGTGCCTGACGGCTCGTTCGCGCATCACCCCGAGCCTCTTCCAGAAAACATAGCTGGCCTCTGCCGGACAGTCGTCGAGAAAAAGGCGGATGTGGGTTTTGTCCAGGATGCGGACGCGGATAGACTCGCCGTTGTTAACGAGAAAGGAGAACCGCTAGGAGAGGAGTTGACTTTGGCCCTCGCTTCAAAGTATATCTTAAGTCAGAATCCTGGTCCGGTCGTTATCAATCTTTCCACTTCCCGGGCCATCGATGATATCGCTGCAGAGTATAATGTCCCAGTCATCCGCACAAAAATCGGAGAGATAAACGTGGTGGAGAAGATCCTGTCGCAAGAGGAAAAGCCAGCCATCGGAGGAGAAGGAAACGGAGGAGTGATCCTTCATGATATCCATCCCTGTCGAGACAGTTTTACAGCCATGGGATTGATTTTAGAGTATATGGCCAAGTCAGGGAAAACGGTATCAGAGCTTCAGGATGGTATTCCCTCCTATCATATGATCAAGGAGAAAGTCCAGGGAACGCAGGAGAAAGCCTCCAGGATTATCAGGCAGTTGAGAAAAAAATACTCGGACAAAGGAGAAATCTCTCTTTTGGACGGCTTGAAAATTTCGTTCACGGACTATTGGGTCCATATCAGGCCCTCAAACACAGAACCGATAATCAGGTTGATCGCAGAAGCCAAAAGCCGTGATACAGCAGAAAAGATGATCGAATTTTGGAGAAAGGAGATGTCGGAGGCTGCAAAATGGAAGTGATCATCACATCCAATTACGACAAGATTTGCGAGGAAGCGGCGCACATCATCCAGCAGGAATGGCAGAAAAAGAACAACCTTGTTTTAGGCCTCGCCACAGGGGAAACACCTCTAGGTGTGTATAAGAAACTTACAGGAATGAATCAGAGAAATGAGATTGATTTTTCGAGCATAGCTGCGTTTAGCCTGGATGAATATCTGGGATTGGAAGAAGACCATCCTCAAAGTTTTGCTTATTACATGCACGAGAATTTCTTTAAACATATAAACATCAAGACAAAAAACATTTTCCGCCTGGAAGGCAGGCCATCTGATATCGAAGCTCACTGCCAGGAGTACGAAGAAAAGATCAAAAGTTATGGGGGGATCGACGTTCAAATACTGGGTATTGGCCGCAATGGCCACATCGGATTCAATGAGCCGGGCTCGTCTTTATCCTCACGGACTCGAGTCAAAACCCTGACTGAAGAGACAATTAGAGATAATGCCCGTTTCTTTACGGACGAACGGGAAGTTCCGAGATTCTGTTTGACAATGGGGATCGGTACAGTGATGGATTCCAAGATGATTACTCTTCTGGCCTCTGGAAAAGAAAAAAGTGAAGCCATAAAAAATTGCGTGGAAGGGGCGGTCACGGCTTCGATCCCGGCTTCTGTACTCCAGCTTCATCCCTGCGTGAAAATCCTTGTTGATGAGGAAGCGGGTTCTCTCTTAACCCAGAAAAGATACTACAAATGGGTATTCAAGAATAAGGGAAGGGTGAAGGATTACCTGAAGTAAAATGTCTGAATTCAAGCTACTAAAGAATTGTGATATCTATACGCCTCTCAGGATGATAAAAAGCGGCTCCATCCTTATTCAAGGGGAAAAAATTGCGAAGGTCGGACAATTAGATGATTCAAAAATTCCTCCGGGAACAAGAGTTTTCGATTATGACAAAAAAATCGCGATTCCCGGATTTATAGATATTCATCTTCATGGAGGAGGGGGAGTTGATTTTGTGGATTCTTCCCCGGATTCGATCGTCCAGGCGTTAAGGACCCATCTGAAAAACGGGACAACTTCTCTCCTGCCATCCATAATGACAACATCCCATAAATACGCCCTGGATACGATCAGAGCCTTTATAGATATAAAAAGATCCTTCCCGGACATCCCGGATATCATAGGGCTGAATTTGGAGGGTCCGTATATCTCGATGGAAAAGAGCGGCGCCCATAGAACTCAGTATATCCGGAAGCCCTCCTTGACTGAAATTCAGGAATATATCAGGACATCTGAGGGAAACATAAAGATCATGACTCTAGCTCCTGAAATTGAAGGAGCGAGTGATATCATCCACTTCTTGAGTAAACAGGATATCATTCCTGCAGCTGGACACACTAACGCTAATTATGAACAATCTCAGCAGGCCGTCAATTCAGGAGTCAGGCTTGCGACTCATTTATTCAATGCGATGAGAGGGGTTGCTCATCGGGAACCAGGGGCAGCCGGAGCCTTTCTTTTAAATGACAATGTTTATACAGAAGCTGTCGCGGACGGGATTCATCTTCATCCGTCAATCCTGGATTTGATCACAAGAGTCAAGCCTATAGAGAAAATCGTCCTTGTCACGGATGCTTCGAAATACTATGGAATCACTCAGGGCGCCTCATTTACAAGAGATGGAAAGCTCTTCGGGAGTACCACAGCGCTGAGCTTAGCGCTGAAAAACATGATGCAATTTACTGGAATGACACTTGAGAAGATACTGAGGATGGTGACAATCAATCCAGCTAAGTTGCTGAAGGTTGAGAGCAAAAAAGGACTTCTGAAGAGAGGCAGTGATGCGGATGTGGTCATCATGGATAAGGAAATGAATCTCAAAGATGTTTTTTTCCGTGGGAAGAGATTCACTTCTTCCTGAAATATTCCAGCCGCTGTTTTAGAATTCAGAAAAGTCTTGAAAAATTATTTTATAGACGATGGAAAGAGAGCTTTATTCCAAGAACCTTGAGTTCTTCACCTGATTGTTACAAGATAGAGAGATAAACTTGAGCCGGTTCATTTGACAGGAGGTTAGAATGGCAGAAATGCACTATAAGATTGATAATTATCTTGTTCGGTTATTCGGGAATGATGCCAGAGGGCAGGTCACCCGAATCGCTGACCGGGAGATTTTGCTTTATTCCGACGGAAAGTTAGTCGGGCACGCGACTTTTTCAAAGGAAGGCCACAATATAGGCGATTCCCATGTTTTTCAGGATGTTATTTATTTAAGAGCTCCAGCTTCCCAGTATGAAGCCGTTATCGATTTATTGCGGAATGAGAAACCGGTGTATATTGGATGGTACCCTAAACCGGATGCTGAAGAAGAAGGCGATGGAGACGCATACTTCGCTACCTCAGGGGAGCCGCCGCATGAGACCGAATGTTTTCCGAAAAAGGAGCCAAAAAAAGAATAAATTTTAAAATTGGCATCTATTGAGATCATTCCACTTATTATCTACAGGGAAAATTCTTTTGGCGAAAAATTGAGTTACGACTTCGCCCCTTTAAATTTTTTAAGTGAAGCTTCAATTTTTCCTGGGGTCCCCACCACTGATTTTGTTTTTAATTTCTGATTATTATTTTTTACGAACAAGTTTTATCGAAGCCATAAAAGATGTACAATATAGATATGGATGATGGGGTGATTCAGCGCCTTAAATTCGGTGTGAGGAACATCATAGTTTTGACTCTATTCATTATGTTGTCCGTTTCCTGCAGTTCTCATATGAAGACGAGAACGGATCCCTTTTACACGGATTTCTTTGAAAAGGCAAGATTAATTATGACTAGAGAAGAGATTGGCATATATAAAGCTCTTCCCGATGAAGAATCTAAAAGAGAGTTTATCGAGGAATTCTGGAAGATCAGAGACCCTAGCCCAGGAACTGAAGAGAATGAAGCGAAAATCGAGTTCGAAGAGAGAATCAGGTTTGCGAACAGATGGTTCTGGCCCCTCAGTCAGGCTCAAAGGCCAGATGATGAGCCGGATAATGACGCCGGATGGAACACAGATAGAGGAAGAATGTATATTATCCTGGGGCCACCCGATCTTATCTCATTCGGAGATGCTCCTTACAGGTTTGAGGATATTCAAGACAGATGGAGATTCTATCAACGGGCAGAAGAAGTGTGGTGGTATGATAGATATCAATTGGCTCTCACTTTTCGTATGTCCAGAAGCGGAACCTTAAGACTTGTCTCCTCCTCAACTGAATTTGCATCAGCTGGATTTACCTCAGCCTTGGAGGATGCAAAGCTAAACTGGATCGCACATGGATTTGTTGAGGATATTGGTAGAAGGTTCAGGTTTGAGGCGGAGTTTGCTGACAATGAGATTCTTATCATGATTCCTGTAAAGCGTGTGAGCTTCAAGGATGAAGATGAAAATTTAAATGCGAAATTCAGGATAAAAATCAATGTTTACCACAATCACAAAAAAGTGGATGAGATCGAAGATACGAAGAGCTATAAGGAAAGTGAGATTGAGCTCATACAGACAAAAGAAATTATCTTTAAACTTCCGTTTGAACCTTCTCTTAAAGGGAAATACTATTTGGATATAGTCGTCGAAGACCTGATGGCAATGTCCTTTTCCGTATACAGAAATTACGTCAGATACAAGCACTGAAAAGAGTTTGTTTTAAGATAGAATTCATCTCTCTGTCTGAATTGGTTCGCGGATTTTGTTGCCCTCTTCCAGCCTGCATGAAATAAATAGGGAAGGAAGCTGTCTTGAACAGTCCCACCAAATAGGATATCAGATTCTTCTATTTTTTTGGCTTAGGCTTGATCAGAAGCAGCCGCCATAACCCAACTCCCAAGATAATCGAAATCAGTCCGAATAAAATCCCTCCCTTGACTGCGGCGGTCGTCTCATTTTCTCCAATATTCGTGCCGATGAAAGCAATCGTAAAACCGAGGAAGAGAATCCAGAGTCCAAACAAGAGCCATTTCCAGAAAGGCATGGGAATGCCTCGGTCTTCCATCCATACTTTGGTTCCGATAACCACCAGACAGGCAAAAATTCCTTCGATGAACCAGAATAAACCGCTATTGAAAAAGTTCATGGTTGTTCTCCTTAAGACTCAATGAAGTCCTCGGCTCTGAGCCACCAGGGAGGCTCTCTGTAGGAGGCATTCTCGCCACCGAGAGAGGGCATGTAGTATTTTTGGGGATCGGGTCCTGGATAAAAGCGCCTCTGGAGACCCGTCAAAGCCCAATCGGCTATACCCGTGGGATCGTTCATGGACACTTTGAGTGCGGTCTTATGAAGCCAGTTGGCCTTTCTCGTGTAGGGACACACGGCCACACAGAGTCTGCAGCCCATACTCCCCAGGGTTGAGTTCCAGAAATTAAGACATTTAGCCGTATTGACTTGATACCTCAAATAGCCCCGGACTTCAACCTTATCTCCGAAGGAGATAGCGCCGCTCGGACAGTTTTCTGCACAGATTTTACAGGTTTTGCAGAACCGTTGTACTCCGAAATCAATCGGTTTATCAGCTTTTAAAGGAAGGTTGGTGGTCACGATCGCTGGACGGAAATTGTTGCCCAGTTCAGGCGTGATGACGATCGATGGCCGGCCCTGTTCCCCGAGTCCTGCATCGACCAGGATTGGAGGGACCATCAGATCGTACGACGTTCCTGGCGTATGGGGCCGGGCTGCATACCCCAATTGCTTAATGAAAGAAGCGAGCCTAAAGGCGATGATGCGCGACCTGGAATAGGCATCGTTTGATGTGCCATAATTCGGATTGGCATACATCGGGTCCCAGGACATGGGTGTGCCTACGGCGATAGCATACTGCCAATGTTTGGGGACTTCTATGGGTTCATTCGACTCAAAGCCTCGCCCTCTCATCGGATAGAGGTAGACCCAGTCAGGATTGAGCTTGGCGATGCCAACAAGAGTGGAGCCGAGCTCATGGGCGATCTTTTTTATGAGCTTGGAGGTCAATTCGGGGCTTTTCATTTTCGCAGGCTCTGCTGTGCCTCCAAAGCGTCTTCTGCTGGGAAAATCGGATTTCTCTGGGGGCTCTTTTATGGGCCGTGGTGAGACAGCGCCCATGGCATTCGACCAGGCATTGGCCAGGAGGAATTTATTCCTGTATTTTCTGGAATCCGCCATCAGTTTCGGCATGAGCTCTTTCATGCTGTAAAGGTCAAGCTCCAGGTCTTCAGGTTTATTTTTATAATAATCCTTCAAATAGTCATCCATTCCCTCAAGTCCAGTCTCATCTTTCCACTGCCTCATGAACAAGCTTCGTCTTTGAAATATGACTTCGGTCCGGGCGTCGGGTCTTTTTGTTGAGCTGACTTTTTCATACGTGGGCTGGTTCACAGATTTTCTTTTTCTGTTGAAAGCCTGGTTCGCCCCTTCGAAATTCTCCCAGCCTGAGTAGCTTTCCGGGTCTTTTCCCGCTTCATACCCAAAAAAACCAAGGCCGGTACTTCCGAGAACCGCGCTGGCCAATCCGGATGCTTTGAGAAATTGCCTTCTGTCTATTTTTTTTCCGATGTTTAATCTCAAACTCTTCATCATACCTCCTGGACTCGGGTTTTATTGATTATTTGAAATCTTATGATTCTTACGTGCATGACTGTGAAGTCAGGGACAAGATGCTTTGACCATAGTGAAACATACCCCTTACTCTCCCTTCCCAAATTCATCCTGAGACAGGATAAAAATGTATAACCTCATCCTGGATGAATGAGACCCACTTATAGCACATGAAAAGTTTGGTGTCAAAAAGGGGAGAGAAGCCCGCGCTCAGTACTTAGGCAACTATAATTGGACGGCATTATGAGCAAAGCATGGCAATCTCCTAGAGTGAAATGAAACCATAACGGAATATGTCCTCTAGGCCACCTTTTTGAAAAAATGTTGTCTGTCCCCTTTTTTTCTTCAGATGATTTGAATATAGTAGCTATATCGGTTCAATGATTTAGAGATAAAGCGAGATTTTTTGATGAACAGGAGGGAATCGCGATGAACATCAAGAAAAAAGCGGTAGAGCTTTTATCCTTGGAGGGAAGAGTCGCGGTGGTCACTGGAGGCGCTTCCGGGATTGGCCTGGGTACAGCCGTCCGTCTTGCTGAAGTAGGTGCCAGTGTGGCATTGCTTGATATAGACAAGTCTAGCGGAAAAAAGGCAACCAAAGAAATCAGGAAGCTTGGAGGCGACGCAGAGTTTTTTTCGTGTGATGTGACCTCTTATTCTGAATGTGAAGCGACAGTCAAAACCGTTTTCGAGGAATTCGGCAGGATTGATATTTTGTTCAACAATGCCGGAGTCATCAAGCGAAAGAACACACTTGAGTTGAACGAAGAAGAGTGGGACCTTGTTTTGAGTGTTGACTTGAAAGCGATCTACCTACTTTCCCATCATGTCATTCCCTATATGATCGAGAATGGAGGAGGAAGCATCATCAACACAGGATCAGGGTGGGGATTAAAAGGCGGTCCCAATGCAGTGGCCTATTGCGCAGCCATGGGTGGAACAGTTAACCTGACACGAGCGATGGCGATTGACCACGGGAAGCATGGCATTCGGGTGAACTGCGTTTGTCCGGGAGATACAGAAACTCCACTTTTATACGAGGAAGCGGAACAATTGGATGAAGATGAGGAGGAATTCATAAGGAAGGCTTCAGACCGTCCGCTTGAGCGTGTCGGCGTGCCCGAGGATATCGCCAATGCTGTACTTTATTTTGCCAGCGATATGTCCAGTTGGGTCACCGGTGCCATATTGGTCGTTGACGGAGGAGGCCTGGCTTAGGGTATTAAATAAAACAAGAGGGATACGACTAACACTCTCAAATGAGGATGTTTTAAAGAAGGATGATTGATATTTAATCAGGGAGATCAACTATGAAAAAAAAGGGAAAACTGGCTCATCCTTACATTCCTAATTCCGCTCCGAAAATCAAAGCGAAAATGCTTGAAGATATCGGAGTACAAAGTATTGAGGAATTGTATGGAGATATTCCTGAAAGACTGAGGTTTAAACGGAAGTTGAACCTTCCGGAAGCTATCCCATCCGAATATGCATTGAAACGGCATGTGGAAGGGATCCTTGTAAAAAACCGGAGCTGCCAAGAAAGCATCAGTTTTTTGGGGGCAGGATGCTGGCCTCATTATGTTCCGGCTGTTTGCGATGAGGTTAACCAGCGGTCTGAATTTTTAACCGCTTACGCAGGAGAGCCCTATGAAGATCATGGAAGATTCCAGGCCCTTTTTGAGTATGAAAGCCTGATGGGAGAGCTTCTGGACTTGGATGTGGTTAATGTGCCGACGTATGACTGGTCTCAGGCAGCCAGTACATCCATTCGGATGGCAGGAAGGATCACAGGACGCAAGGAAATACTCATATCTGGGACTGTATCACCTGATAGGCTTCTGGCAATTCGAAACTACTGCCGACCTGTGGTCAACATCCTGATGGTGGAGCATGATCCTGAGACAGGATTGATGGACCTTGATGATTTACGGTCGAAGATATCCCCATCGATTTCCGGAATATATTTTGAAAATCCGTCTTACCTGGGTTTTATCGAACATCAGGGAAAGGTCATTTCAGAAATAGCTCACGAGAATGGAGCCTTGAGCGTGGTGGGAGTTGACCCCATTTCTTTAGGCGTTATAGCTCCTCCCAGCCATTACGGAGCCGACATCATCTGTGGCGACATCCAGGGACTCGGCAATCACATGAGTTTTGGCGGAGGCCATGGTGGATTTATCGCCACCCGGGATGAAGAAAAATTTGTGATGGAATACCCCTCTCGTCTTTTCGGGATCACGAAAACAGCTGTCGAAGGTGAATACGGATTTGGAGATGTGGCGTATGACCGGACATCCTTTGGAGTTCGGGAGGAAGGGAAGGAGTTTGTCGGAACCCATGCGGCCTTGTGTGGAATCACGGCGGGTGTTTATCTCTCCCTGATGGGCCCCAAAGGATTGCAGGAATTGGGACAAACTATCATGCAGAGATCACAGTATGCCATGAAAAAGCTTTCGGAAATCAAAGGAGTTAAGGCTCCATTATTCGCATCCCCTCACTTCAAAGAATTCGTTGTTAGTTTCAAGGAGGCCAGGAAAACAGTGGAAGAGATCAATCGGTTTTTACTTGACCGCAACATTTTCGGTGGTGTCGATCTCTCCTCAGATTTCCCGCAGTTGGGCAGCAGTGCACTGTACTGCGTGACTGAAGTCCACACCAAGGAAGATATCGATAAACTTGTTCGAACGCTGCAGGAATGTTTAGGATAAGGAGGGAATGACAATGGGAAAAGATAAGGAAACAAAAGTCAGGAATTTTCATCAAGCCAAATGGGATGAACCCGTTATTTTTGAACTGGATACAGAAGGAGAAAGAGGAATCCTGCTCCCAGAGATTGAAAAAGGGATCGAAGAGGTCGTGGGCGATGGAGTCTCCGCACTTCCGGAGACCATGAGGAGAGATAAACCTCCCGCTCTTCCTGAAATCGGACAGATGAGAGTGTTGAAGCATTATCTCCGCCTGTCCCAGCACTGTTTGGGCGCGGATTTGAATGTGGATTTGGGCCAGGGAACATGCACGATGAAGTACAGTCCCAAGATCAACGAGGAGTTCGTGCGCTCCTCGAAATCCGCTGAACTCCATCCCTTGCAGGATGAATGCACAATCCAGGGAACACTGGAGATTATCTATAAACTGGATACTTTTCTAAGGGAAGTATCAGGATTGGACAGATTCTCCTTCCAGCCAGGAGGGGGGTCTCATGCCATATTGGCCATGGCGTCCATCATCCATGCCTATCATGACTTGAAGGGAGAAACCGGCCAGAGAGATGAGATCATCACGACTATTTTTTCACATCCCTCAGATGCGGCGGCTGCGGCAGTGAAAGGATACAAGATAATCACTCTCTACCAGAATGAAGACGGACTTCCGGAAGTGGAGGCTCTACAAAAGGCTGTATCCGAGCGGACAGCCGGTTTGCTGATCACCAATCCCGAGGATACGGGGATATTCAACCCCAGAATCGAGGAATTCACGAAGATCGTACATGAGGCCGGGGGATTGTGCGGGTATGACCAGGCCAACGCCAATGGGATACTGGGCATCACCAGAGCGCGTGAGGCTGATTTTGACCTCTGCTTTTTTAACCTCCACAAATCGTTCTCCTCTCCCCATGGCTGTGGAGGACCAGCCACTGGTGCGTTAGGAATCACAGAGGAGCTAAAAGCCTTTCTTCCTGTTCCAATCGTAGACTATGACGGGGAGAAGTACTTCCTGGAATATGATCTTCCTCATACGATCGGAAAAGTGAGAAGCTTCCATGGAGTTTTCCCGGCTGTCCTTAGAGCCTATGCATGGATTATGAGTTTAGGAGCCGAAGGTCTCAAGGAAGCTGCCCATATCGCTGTCCTGAACAATAATTACATTTTAAAGAAGATCAAAGAAATGAGAGGAGCTTCGGCTCCGTATGCGAAAGGAAGGCACCGTATCGAGCAAGTGAGGTACAGTTGGGAGAAGCTGACTAAAGACACCGGAGTAACGACAGAGGACGTGGCCTTCCGCATGGCGGATTTCGGATTCCATCTCTGGTCGAGCCATCATCCTTTTATCGTCCCCCAGCCTTTCACCATCGAGCCGACCGAATCCTATTCCAAGGAAGAAATCGATGAATATCTTGCCGGATTGAGGAAGATTGTGGAAGAGTCGTACGAGAATCCTGAAAAGGTAAAAAACGCGCCTTATAACAGCGTGGTGCACAAGATTGACAACAGCACACTGGATGACCCGGAGAAATGGGCAATCACCTGGAGAGCCTTTCTCAAAAAACACAAAAGCCAGAGCGAGTAAATCAATTCTTGGAGGACATCATGAGGCTTAAATCTGTTGGGATTGGAATCACTTTTGTACTTATATTTATTGTGTTTTTAAGCTCGATTGCATTGGCTCAGGAGAAAGCAGAGAAAAAACCGAAAAAAGAGCCGGAATATGGCTGGCAGAAGGCAATGGTCGGGGGCATCAATTTAACACAAACCAGCTTCAGCAACTGGACACAGGGCGGAGAGAATTCCTTCGCCTGGCAGGTTAACCTGAATTTTATGTTCCTCAACGACCAGGAACAAACAAACTGGGCCCATTCCGGAAAGTTGACTTATGGCACGGCAAAAATTGGCGAACAGGGATTACGGAAATCCATCGACGAAATTAAACTGGAAAGCGTTTTCACCTATAAATTCGGGACGCATGTGAATCCTTTTATCGCTGTGACCGGAGAAACACAGTTTGCTCCCGGATATGACTATGATGTCGAGCCAAATACACAGATATCTGCCTTTATGGACCCTGGATACTTTCGGGAGAGCGTTGGCATGGGATTTGCGCCCAATAAGATTATCAAAACGCGGTTTGGTTTAGGGCTTAAACAGACTATAACCAACAATTTTCCGGTTCCTTTTACCGATGATCCGGAGACAGAAGATAAGGTGGAAAAATTCAAGAATGAAGCCGGATTCGAATCAGTGACCGATATCAACTGGAAAGTCACAAAGAACTCATTGTTTACATCTAAGCTCGAGCTCTTTTATGGCTTCGGAGCTTTGGATGAAACAGATGTGAAATGGGACAATGTGTTATCCGTGAAAGTCTCGAAATATATTGGGATTAATTTCAATTTCATGCTATTTTATGATAAAGACATATCCAGCCGACGTCAGATCAAACAGTCTATCGCATTTGGATTGACTTATAATTTCATCTGAAATTAATTCGTCAGAAATAAGATAGAATGGAGTCGGCAGACAATTTCTAAATATTTGTTATCGATCATAAATGGACAGAGATGGGCAGTTAGTTTTAGAGGATATATAAAATGAGACGATTGATCATCGCTTCAATTCTTGCTTTCATGAGCGCTGTGTTGGTTTCACCAGGGGAAGTCTTTCCTCAAAAATCCTCTGAGAAAGTTGCCTATGAGAAGCCGGGGAGGTACAGAGTTAAAAGTCTGGAGTTCCCTGACTTGATGGACAATAAACGCAGCAACCGCAAGGTGCCGCTGAAAATCCATTTTCCAGCAGCAGGGAGGAATTTTCCGCTGGTCATCATTTCTCATGGTGGAGGTGGCAACTGGGATGCGAATATTTACCAGGCACAGCATTTAGCCTCTCACGGCTATGTGGTCATCTGTACTGAACATGTCTACAGCAACAATATTCAAATCAGGTATTACATGAGCAGGGCAGGAGGAAGGATGGGATTTATGGAATCTCTGCATCGAATCACCACAGACCCACAGGCAGTCCTGCAAAGACCTAAAGACGTGAGTTTTGCCATCGACCAGGCAATGGTATGGATGATAGAAAACAAAGAACTCGAAGGAAAAATCAACGCAAGGAAAATCGCAGCCATAGGTCATTCTTTCGGTGCCTACACCACGCTCGTGGTGTGTGGAGCACAGCCGATTCTGGACTTTTTAGAGCCCGATAAACCTCCAGGCAGGGGATTGGCGGGGGATTTAAGCGATTCCCGTGTGACATTCGGCTTTGCCATGTCTCCCCAGAGTCCGGGAGGTACATTTTTTGGTGGTGATAGTTATAAGACCATAAATCGTCCTCTCGTCTGTTTGACTGGTTCAAAGGATGTCCAAAAAAGCTCTGATGGTGGATTGATGCCACCTTATACCCGACTTGAAGTTCTCAAGCTCCTTCCATCTGGGGAAAAGTACTTCTTCTGGTTGGAGAATGCTGATCATCTCAGTTTCTCGGATAATCCTCGAGCCTACCTTCTCCCTTCACAAGCACGGCCAGATGCCCAGCGAGTTTCCAAGGCATTGATGGTGCTCTTCTGTGATTATTTTTTAAAGGATGATAAAAAGGCTCTGAAAAACCTGAATCAAGATTATTTGGACTCTTTATGCGGTGATGTTGTAACGGAAATCAAGTTGCATAAGAAATAAGCCTGTTATTCGCCATCCTTCTCTTGAGCCTTGCTTTTTCTCCCTATCCGCAATAAATTTTACAAACACATGTTTCTCTGTCTTTGATGACAGAAGCAGGTATGGCTAACCCCTTTCGATGAAATAATCGGGAAAAATTCACCTTTTAATTCACCACAAGAGGCGATTGATTAACAGATGATGCTCTGAGAGAATATCCTTCGAATACGAACAAATGAGCCATCCATTTATGGCTATATATGAGGAGGCATTATGAATTGCCCGTATTGCGATAGATTTTCTCCGAGTTCCATCACATGCGTCCACTGTGGTGAAAAATTGCCCCCGACTTCCAGAACTAAGCGGATAAACTCATATTCCTCTGGCTCTGGGAGTAGCTTCGTCAGGAAGATTTTACTGGTGTTCCTCGGAGCTCTTGTGATTTATGGAGCCTATTCGCTATTTTCCAAGGAAAGAGAAGACATCCCTTCCTACATGAACGCCGGCCCTGTGAATCTTGATGAGATGATTGTGAGGGGAGAGGTGAATATTATTGACCTTTACAGCGATTACTGTCCCCCATGCCGGCAGATTGCTCCGCGTCTTAAAAAGCTAGACGAGATGAGAGAGGATATTTCCGTCGTCAAGATTGATATTAACCGGAGTGGAATCACGGGAATCGATTGGCAATCCCCCGTGGCCAAACAGTTCAAACTGGATAGCGTTCCTCACTTCATCGTTGTTTCTCCTTCGGGAAAAATCAAGCTTCAAGGCAAAAAAGCGTATGAGTTTGTGCTGAATAAATTGAGGGAAGAAGGCCTTTTTTAATTCACATAATCGTTGATTATAATTAAAAAGATTTAGTTCTTTTCTAGTGGCGGATGTAGACTTTATAAGTATAAGTAACCTCCACTTCTTCACCAGCCTTCACCGGGATTTCCCAGGAAATAAATGAGTTAAAATTGACTCCTCTGAGTCCTTCGGCGACTTTTTCTACCTTGCCGTTGTGGCTGACCTCAAGAACCTCACCGGTGACCTTCTTTTTGATTTCCATAGTCACATCTTTGGATTTGGCATTATTGATATACAATTCTCCTTTCACGGTCACCAGGTCATAAGAGCTGCGGTAAAGCCTCACATCCCGCTGTCTCTCAATTTCGTATTCGTGCCTGTTCGTCTTGATGTCAGTCGCAATCGTTAGCTTCAAGTTGGTCTTGGTGGTTTTG
This sequence comes from uncultured Eubacteriales bacterium, assembly GCA_964346585.1. Taxonomy (GTDB): domain Bacteria; phylum Acidobacteriota; class Aminicenantia; order Aminicenantales; family Aminicenantaceae; genus SOIA01. The sequence goes on from CAYFVQ010000173.1 coordinate 55,270, forward strand.
GGTGTGTAATTGATCGTATCCTGCGCCAGTGGTTTCCAGCCGCTGATCGTCATTGCGGGTGCAGTGGTCCACGGGTAATCTGTGGAGTTTTCCAGTTTAATGGAATGCCAGACCTGCTCTCTGTCTGTTGGCTGCTGCCCTGAGCGCTGGTATCCTCTTGGGTCGACATTGAGTGTATCCGGAACATTCCATTCGTAGATGTGCTTGTAATCGACTTCGTGAGAAAAAATGTGGTAATAGGCTCGTTCTCCTTTTTTCAGATAGATACCTCTTTTATTGTAGAGAAAAAGGTCTTCTTCAGAGGCTCCGGGCACTCCCTTGATAGCCGCATAGCCGTAGTCCAAGGGCTGCACTCGGGCTTCCTCTTCGAATGCAGCGGGCATGCTTTGTCTCATGATGTTTGCCATCTGGCTGTAGTTATCTCGACGTCGGGCTCCAGCTTCTAATCCGACTATGAACTGACTGAGAGCTTGGTCGAGAGCCAGTGGAGAGAGGACATCGGCGTACATAAAATTCGGATACCCGACCACAAAGAAGGCATCGACATTCTCTAAGTCTTCAATGTCATTGATAAGAGTGGCTTTCATGGTGATCCGGGCTTTTTTCGGGTCCTCAATATTGACCAGATAACTCGGAATCCAGCTTATGCCTTTCTGTAAATAGGAGAGACTGAGTTTCGCCTTTTTCTTCGGAGTGGCGACTTTAAACTTGATTCTTTTTTCTTTTCCTTTAATCTGTGTTTGGGTGGAATAGCTCGTGGAAAATTCAATCCGAGACACAGCATTCTTGTTAAGGGCGACATCCCCATCCTTTGTGCGGATTATAACGATTGCGCCCGGGAAAGGCTGGATACGTTGTTGTGTAGTTTCTATATAGGCCTCTCTATTTTCCGGAACGGATTGAATGATGCCTTCAATGACCTTGTTGTTCGCTGTGATTTTTACCTTTTTTCCGACATTCACCCTGAGCAGCTCTGGCAGGTTAAGCGCTTCAGTCTCTTTTTTCACTTCTTCAAAAAAACCGATGACTTCTTCGATTTGGGCATCTTTATCCAGAGAGCCGATCCATAATGAACCTAAAGTGGCCTTCGGCACATACTCTGTGACGGCCCATTTGTTCAGTAAATCCACTTCTCCCTCTCTTATGAAGAAGCCCAGCCCATTCTTAAAGACAGCTATAGTTTTCGCTTTTGTGTTTAATTCAGGTAATGGATTTTCCTTTTCCACAGCTGCGGGCATAGAGAGAGTCGTGAGGATCATGCCCAGCAGGGCAAATGATGCAATTTTGGCAAGATTTTGTTTTGACATTTACCTTCCTCCTCTATTATTTAGTCGTTTTTTTGTCTTTTTCATCGGCTTTGGCAAAATAAGTCTTGTACCAGTCAAGGATGCGGTTCCATTTATCGAGATAGGTCGCTTCATCGGCCGCAGCACCAAGTCCGTGTCCGTCATTCCAGTAATTGACCCAGACACATTCCTTCCCCAATCTCCGGAGAGCGTAGTATAATTCTCGTGTGTTGCCAGCTGGCACATTCCAGTCGCCCTCACCTGTGATCAGGAGATGGGGTGTCTTGATCCTGTCTGCAAACATCACAGCCGAGTGATTGATGTACTTGAGAGGGGCTTCCCAGAGAGTCTGACCGATGCGGTCCTGCCCCGCTTCAGCCGCTCCATAATTACGGTGCCCGATGCGGGGGCTGTCTCCTAAGAAGCTGATGATATTCACTTTCCCGGAGATGTTGACGGCGGCAGCAAAGCGGTCAGTCTGGGTGACCAGCAAAGATGTGGCGTAGCCACCGTAGCTGGTGCCATGCACTCCCAGTTTTTTGGGGTCCACCAGGCCTCGCTCGATCAGTTTGTTGATCACTGAAGTCACACCTTTCACCCAGGATTCTCCAGGATACCCGATTTCAAGGTTGACCGAAGGCCTCAATCCAAACCACCCCTGGTTGGCGATGATATTCATGTTGGCGTTGAATCCGTTATCAAAGAAGCGTTCATATATCTCGCACACCAGAGGATATTTTTTTCCAGGGTCATAATCGACAGGATAATACAGAATTCCGTAAAGTTCCTCTCCATCCACATCCAGGTAAGGAATGAGTTCGCTTTTTGTTAATTTTTTCTCCATGACCCACGGATTGAGTTCTGTTAGGCGAGTCTTTCGGCTGAAATCTTTATCTGTCATGTAAATGTCGTAGGGAAGGTCTCCATCAGAAAAGCTATAAAAAAACTTCTGGCCGTCTTTGGACATTCGTAGACTGCGGTAGAGATTGCTGTCTTTAACAAGGTCTTGCATTCGCCGCTCATTCAAATCATATCGGGTGAAACCACGCTCCCATCTATCTTTGGCAGCGTATGTCATATAGAGATATCTTCCATCCGGACTCCATCCCACGACTCTTTGTGAAGGGGAAGCGCCTCGGCTTGTTTCCTGGTCTTCTCTTTGTTCAGGGAATTCATAGACCATTGTCAATTCTTCCTTCTTATGGTCGATAAGCCAGTAACCCTTCTTGGTGCTGGCAAGGATTTTGGCGCCATCCGGGCTAAAACGATTGAGAGAAAACCGCACCTTCTTTTTTTCGTCTTCTTTCTTTTCTGGTTCTATGCTTGTTTTGTCTTTGTCTTTTTTTTCCGGCTCTTCTTCAGGTTTAACTTTGTCCTTGGTCAAATTGCGGGATTCTGTTTCATCCACAGATTGAATGAATATATCGCCTTCGTCCGCCCAGGCAAACAGCGTGTTTTCTTCATTCCAGGAAAAATTAAGACGCTTTTTCCCTCTTTCGATCAAAGTTTTGGGCTCAAGAGGCTCCCGAAGGTTGAGGCGGAAAAGCTCATATTCCCGGCCTCCCTGTCGATAGTAGTTCTGGCCGTATTCAGTCTTTAGCGGAAAGGTTTCGACATATGTCAGGAAGGAGTCATTCTGAGCCAACCGCACATTACTGTAGCGGCTTTCCGGAAGTAATTCTTTGACGGACTGAGTTTTCAAAGTCACAATCGCTGGCACCTGTAGCTGAGAATGGTCACGGATGACGTCCCATTTGAGAAAGGGTTCGCGGGAGTCATAGACAATGATCGGGCCCACAGTGGCTTCCTTGAAAATCTGGCGTGCTTTTTCCTCCCAGCCCTCGGCCCGTAGCGATAGGATCAGCGATTGGCCGTCGTTCGTCCAGGTCAAAAAAGAGTTTGAAGCGATCTGTTTTTTGGTTTTGAGCTTGACTTCTTTACTCTTTTTGCTTGCCCAGTCATACGTGTGCAGGAAGAATCGGTCTCCCTTGCGGAGAAAGAAAGCCAGTGTCCTTCCGTCCGGCGACCAGGTCAGAGAACGCACCTGGACTTTTCCCTTGAAAAGAGAGTAGAACTTTTGATTTTCTGTATCCAGAACGGCCATTTCCACCGGTCTTGGGGAGATGTAGGTTGGATCGCGATAACGTTTATGGTCGGTTCCCAGGCGGTCCTTGCGTATGCTGATGAGACCGGCAATGAGTCGACCATCTTTGGTGATATCCTGGGGGCTGAAGGATCTGACACGAAGAGAATCGCCGATCATGAAGGGACTCTTCTCCGCCTGACCGGGGAGATGAATAGGAGTAAAAAGAAAAAGAAAAATTAAAATAATAAAAAAAGCTTTTCGAGTCTGAGAAGCAGAATACATGGAAGCCTCCTTTCGTATATAGGGTGATGATTTTATTTCCACACGTAACCCCGCGCCTTCTAATTATCAAAAAAGACTGGTTTTTGCAATGCAGGAATGGAGTGTTTTTGTGGATTGAAATTGTTTTTGGCTGTGTTTAGAATGAAAGTAAAAATTAGGCGGGAGATCTGATGAGTAAGAAAGAAAGACATAAAGAGGAGTTGAGCCCTATCTTGGAGAAGCTTTCTAAAACAGAGGATATGGAAGAGCTCTTTGCTTACTTCACTGGTAACAGCAACCTTCCTGGTCCTCGAGCAAACCTGGAATTGGCACGCGCTTTCGCGGATCTTATAGAAAAACACGCGGCAGAGGACTCTGGAAGACTGTGGGGATGGTTGAATGAAATGATGGCTTTTTCGCCTGAAGAAGCTCCTGTCAATGATCCCAAGGAGTTTTTGCCTTTTTGCGGCATTGTGGGAATGGCGGCCTTGACTTCGGCCAGTCCGCAGTTCCTGAATGCGGCCCTTGGAAAATTGAAAGAATTTTCGGAAGATAAACGTTGGCGGATAAGAGAGGCTGTGGCTCAGGGCATCCAAAAATTGCTGGTTAAGGAAAGCCCTGATACTTTGAAGGCTCTTCACTCTTGGGTTGGTACGGACAACTGGCTCATCATGCGCGCGGTCGCTGCCGGAGTGGCTGAACCATCGTTGCTCAAGCAGCCGCAAATCGTAAAGGCTTCCTTTGAGTTGCATCAAAAGATCTTATCGGCCATCCTGGCTAACGAGGAGCGCCATACCGAAGCGTTTAGAATTTTGCGCAAAACCTTGGGCTATACGCTGAGTGTAATAATAGAGAGCGATCCGGTGCACGGATTTTCCTATCTGCGTGAGCTCGCGAAATCCGGCGATAGTGATCTTCGCTGGATTGTCAATGAAAACCTGAAAAAGAATCGATTAATCAAGAGTTTTCCTGAAGAGGTCAGGACATTAAAGCATGCGATGGAGAAATAAACTGAAACCTCTAATATACGTAATATCAATTAAAAGGAAGACCCATGAAGAATGATCAACCCATCATTACGATGAAGGCTTTAAGAAAAAGCTATGACGGAAAGAATTATGTGCTCTGTGGTATTGACCTGGATATCTACCCCGGGCAGATCATCGGATACATCGGACCGAATGGCGCCGGGAAAACCACAACAGTGAAGATTCTCATCGGAATGCTGCCTGATTTTGAAGGAGAGGTCAATGTGTTCGGGGTGAATGTTGCAGAGAAGCCCTTGGAAGTCAAACAGCGCATTGGCTATGTTCCTGAAACAGCGGCCCTGTATGACACGCTCACACCCATGGAATATCTCCGTTTTATCGGCCAGATCTATGGAATTCCCAAGAAGGAAACAGAAGCCCGGTCCCTCAAAATGCTCAAATTGTTCGGCCTTGAGGCTGAAGCCAATGTGCGCATGAACGTCTTCTCCAAAGGAATGAAACAAAAAACATTGATAATAGCGGGTATGATTCATGACCCGGATATTCTTTTCCTGGATGAGCCGCTCGCCGGACTGGATGCCAACACAGCGATGGTGATCAAAGAGATCCTGGCTCAGCTGGCTGCAGAAGGAAAGACCATCTTCTACTGTTCCCACGTCATGGACGTTGTCGAGCGAATCTGTAACCGCATCATCATCATCGATAACGGCACGATCATCGCCAACGGAGCATTCGATGAACTGCAAGCCATGAACAAAGGTAAATCTTTGGAACGGATTTTTTCGCAGTTAACGGGGAGCAGCGGACATGCCGAAAAAGCCCAAGACATTATTTCGGCCTTCCACAGGGAACAAGCCAAATGACGGATTTCATTCTCAACATAATGGACCAGTTCAAGTGGTTATTCCGTTTATTGAAGGTGGATTACGAAAAATTCAGGATTATCTTATGGACAAAATTGACTGACGATAACCGCCAGGAGAAGTCCATCGTCCAGAGAAAGAGCAAAAAAGAGATGTCTAATTCGCTGGGTATAGTCGCTTTCGTTTATGCGTTCATTGGTGTGATGATCGGGCTTATGGTCCTGGGGATTCAAGACCTGTTCGTCTCCATGGTCATTGTCTTTGCCATCGTCATGGTCATGACAGCAGTGGCGTTGATTTCGGATTTTACTTCCGTGCTGCTGGATACAACAGATAATGCCATTCTCCTGCCTCGCCCCGTTGACAGCCGGACGCTTGTCTTGGCGCGGCTGGCTCATATCGTGATCTATATAATGCTGATCACTCTCTCCCTATCCGCGGCGTCGATCGTAATCGGGACGGCCAAATTCGGCCCTGTGTACACGATTGTATTTTTCCTTTCTTTGATCCTTTCGGTTCTGTTCGTTGTGTTTGTGGCCAATGTGTTTTATCTCTTGTTGATGAAGATCTCAGGTGGAGAGCAATTTCGGGATATCATCCTCTATTTCCAGATATTTATGGCGGCCTTTGCCATGGGCAGTTACCAGCTCCTTCCCCGTCTCATTGAATTTGATGCACTCGAGAACTTTTCCTTCCCGATCCGGTGGTGGACCTATCTTGTTCCACCGGCTTGGATGGCCGCGCCTATCGATGTGGCTGTAAATGGCGACCTGAGTAGTCCCAAGCTGATTCTTTCATTGTTGGGCTTACTCGTTCCTGTAATGAGTGTTGTAGTCGTCATAAAGTTTCTCGCTCCGGGCTTCAACCGTTCCATTGCCCGGATGGAGATCGTGGGGCCTTCAAAGGATAAAGGTCAAGCGGAAAAAGGGGAACGGTGGAATCTGGCTTCATTTTTTTCCCGTTTACTCACGTTCAATCCAGCAGAAAGAGCGGCTTTTCAATTGTCCTGGAGACTCTCTTCCCGGGATAGAAAATTCAAGCTCAAAACCTACCCGACATTTGGATACATGCTGATCATCGCTTTTGTCCTGACCCTGATCGATGAGGGAACGATTTTACAGAATCTCCAGAGACTCCCTTCAGGACAAAAATACATTATCTTCCTTTATATCGGTTGCATTCTTATTCCGATCGTGGTTTTGCAGCAGCGGTTCAGCGACCAGTATGAAGCGGCCTGGATCTATCACACTCTTCCATTTACAAAACCCGGAGATATCCAAAAAGGCAGCCTCAAAGCAATGATCTTCAAATATGGCCTTCCTGTTTTTACTCTACTCGCCATCTTGGTCTTTTTGATATGGGGGCCTGCTGTCATCGATGACATCGTTTTCGCCTTCATGAACATGCTCATCAGCAGCCTGATTCTCGCCTTCTTTGGCAGGGGTGACCTGCCTTTTTCCAGGAGATACGGAGGAGCGGCGGAAAGACAGAGAGGCCTTTCTGGATTTCTCATGTTCTTAGTCCCCGCGGGGCTGGGCTTGACTCATTGGGGGATGACGTTCATCCCCTATGCTGTTCCTGTCGGGATTCTCATGGCGGCCGGGATAATTACTATCGGAATGAGAGCTTATGGGAACATCGGTTGGCAAACGATCAGGATTTAAATTTCATAGCCTCATTAATATGATGGAACATCCGGTCTTTTCAGAGATTTCCGGTTTTTCTCGGCGGAAAAATTTGGAAGGAATTTTAGCGTCGCACAGTAACGGCA
>CAYFVQ010000174.1:0-1586 GCA_964346585.1 uncultured Eubacteriales bacterium
TTCATGCGCTGTGCCTCGTATCTACGGCGACCTCGACTCGTGAATAATCAAGGTGCCCTTAATCATTCATAAAATCTGCCGACACCTTACATATTCCTCTAAAAAGGGGACAGTCCCTCTCTTCTTTAAAATAAGGACTAAAAGGGACAGTCCCCATTTTCTTTAAGTCGGCATCTTTTCCCCTTCGGGCGAGCCGATCTCACCGCATCTACTTTGTTACAGCGCAATCGCGGTGGACGACCACAGTTTCATGCGCTGTGCCTCGTATCTACGGCGACCTCGACTCGTGAATAATCAAGGTGCCCTTAATCATTCATAAAATCTGCCGACACCTTTGAATAATCAAGGTTACTATATTAAATCTTGGCGAGGAAACAGTAAAGGCTAAATGGAATAAAAAAAAGAGAAGGGAGTGAGACTATGGCGCTTCGGTTTTTAAGGGGGATATCTTGATTCGTTTGAGGAATCCCTCTCCGATACTTTCAGTGGTGATTCCTGGGATTTGATTCACTGCAATATGGACGATCCGCCTTTCATAGGGATTCATCATATCCAGGATTTCATCCTTCCCTGTTTCATGGACATGATTGGCCACATTCTGGGCATACTCCTTGATTCGTCTTTCTTTCCTTTTTCTGTAAAATTCACAGTCGGCCTGAACTTTTTCGGTGGAAATTTTGTTGAGAATATGTTGGAAAGCCATGAGGAGGGCTCCGTCCTTCCGGAGAAGGAGGTGTTTATCATTTCCTTCGAAAATAAGGGAGATGATGTCATTTTTTCTTTTAATCTGGTATTTAATATCAAGTGGAATCAGTGAGAGAATCTTGTTGAGAAATTGTGCCACCGGGTCATCTTCTGGTTCGGTTTTCTGCCAGGCACGAATCACTATCTCTTTGCTCTTCATTCCGAAGAGCTTGGTTTTTTCGGTAACGATCTCGTAGTTGAACTTGCTCCGAGGAAGCTTGAGTGCATGTTCGGCTTGACTTATCACGTCCTCTAAGTTTTTCCCTTTGAATTCTTGTTCTTGGTTATTTTTTTCTTCTTTTTCCATGGGATTTTCTCTTTTCTTTTTCCCTCAAGCGGTTCATGATGTACTGCTGAGCGATTTGAAGCATGTTGTTCATCAGCCAGTAAAGGACGAGGCCGGCCGGAAAATTTATGAATAATATCGTAAAAATAACCGGCATGAGAAGCATCATTCTTGCCTGAGTCGGGTCTGCAGATGTAGGAGTCATCTTCTGGCTGATGAATTGGGTCACACCCATCAGTATCGGGGTCACGTAAAAGGGGTCTCTTGCGGAAAGGTCCGTGATCCAGAGGATGAAAGGACTCTGCCGGAATTCAATCGCGACCATCAAAAGTCTGAAGAATCCGAAAAACACAGGGATCTGGATGAGCATGGGCAAGCATCCACCGGCCGGATTGACACCCTGTTCCTTATAAAGCTTCATAACCTCTTCGTTCATTCTGCGCCGCTGCGCCATGTCCGTTTTTGCTTTTTTATACCTGGCTCTTATGGCTTTTATCTTGGGCTGGAGTTCCTGCATTTTCGACATGGAGCGCATGCTGGTGTAGGTTAACGGGAA